>JBBAPJ010000018.1:4713-14605 GCA_040400855.1 Rubrivivax sp. | reverse complement strand
GGGCAGGCCGGCCATCGCGAGCTGGTCGGAGGCCTCGTCCTGCAGCTCGGCCGGCGCGGCCGGCTCGGCCGGCTCAGCGAGCTCGGCAGCGGGCAGCGGGGCTGGCACGCTGACGCGGCCGCCGGGCTGCAGGCGCGCGCGCAGTTCGTCGAAGGCTGCGTAGAGCCCGTCGACTTCGGCAAACAGCGACTCGGACAGGCCAACGTCGCGCCCTGGCAGCACCTCTTCCAGGCGCGACTCGAGCTGGTGGGCACGCTCGCCCAGGCGCATCGCGCCGGCCAGGCGCGCCCCGCCCTTGAGCGTGTGCAGGGCACGCATGCAGGTGGCAGCAGGCTGCCCTGGCCCGGGCTGGCGCACCCAGCTCGCCAGGGCCTGGCGCAGCTCGGCCAGCAGCTCCTCGGCCTCCTCGGCAAACACCGAGAAGAGCTCGGGCTCGGGATCGTCCACCACCAGCTCGGCTGGTGCGCCAGGAGGCGCGCGAACCGCAGCCACCTTCGGCCGGTAGTCGATCAGGCGCTGCACCTGATCGGCGTCAGCCGGCTCGTAGAAGCCCGCAGCAAAGAGGTGCAGCAGCCGCTGCAGGTGCTCCACGCCCGTCGCCAGCAGGGCCGGCTCGTCCTGGATGTCGAGCTCGACGGCGCGCATCTGCGCCAGCGCCTGGGCCAGGGCATCGCTCACCCGGGCGAGCTCACGCTGCCCGATCCGCTGGGCACGCGCCGAGAGCACCTGGGCCAGTTCGACGCTGCGCGCATCAGGCGGCCCGGCCCGCGAGACGCCCCATTCGCCCAGCCGCACGGCGAGTTCGCGCACCGCCTCGTCGGCATCGTTGAGGAAGCGGTTGAACGCACCGATCTCCAGCGTCAGCGGGCCCACGACCTTCAGCGCCTCGGCAGGCGGCCCCGAAGCGGGCTCGACCAGCCCGGGGAAGGCCTCGAAGGAGCTCGTGCCGAGTTCCTCCACCATCGGCACCGGCAGCGTATCGGGGTATTCCTCGTCGTCCCAGCTGCTTTCCGGGTAGTCGCGCAGGGGCTGCGCCGCCGGGGAGTCGTCGATCGGCACCGGCCGGGTGATCGCCTCCGTCAGCACGGGCAGTTCGGGCATCTCCGGCAGCGGCACGAGGGCCGAGGCTCGGGGCGGCTCGGGCTCCAGCAGCAACTCCAGCACCGGCAGGCTCGAGGTGTCCACAGGCTTGCCGGAGGGCTGGGCGAGAACGGCTGGCTCACTGGCTTCGGTGGCTTCCGCGGATTCGACGGATTCGGCGACTTCGGCGACTTTGGCTGCTTCGATCCGCTCGACCGACTCGACAGGCTCCAGGGGGGCCAGGGGCTCGGCGACCTCCACGGTCTCCACCGTTTCCTCGGTCCGGGTTGCAGGGGCCACCTCAGCTGCCGGCGCCGGCGCCGGCAGTTCGACGGCCGCAAGCTCGTCGGCGGTACGGGCGAGCAGTTCGCCCCGTTCGGAGTCGAAGCGCAGCAGCACGCGCGCGACTTCGGGTTGCACCGCAAGGACGTCGAACAGCACCCCGAGCGCGCCCAGGTTGGTGGCCATCGATTCGAACAGCGCCTGCGCGCCAGGCGAGTCGGCAGCCACTTCGCCACGCTCCAGCCCGGCAGCCCCGCGGGACAGCGCGCCCACACCTGCAGCAGCGTCGTCGAGCCCCCACATCGCGAGCACGCCCTGGATCGTCCGCAACCCGGGCTGCGCAGCCTCCAGCAGGTCGACCTGTGTCGGCTGGCGCACGAACTGGTCCAACTGCTTCTCGACCTCTGCCAGCGCCAGGCGCAGCTCCTGAGACACGGCCAGCGCCGTGCGACGGTCGGACACCGCCCGGTAGACCTCGCCCATCCAGGGCTCGGGCGCCTCGTCCACGGCCCCGGGCTGCCGGGCACGCTGCAGGCGCGCCACGATGGCAGGCACGCGCTGCGGCCAGGCGGGATGGTCGACGTCGGCAGCCTCCAGCGTGGCCTCCAGCACCAGCAGCAGCGTGGCCACCTCCATCGCCACGGCCGGCGATGGTGGGCCGTCCGTTTCCACCGGCTGACGAGCCGCCGCCGCCAGCGCGGTGGCCAAGGTCGCGCCTGCGGGCAGCAGCCGTTGAAGAGAATCGCCCACCAGCGCGAACTGCTCGGCCAGCGCCGGCAGGTGATGCAACTCCCCGGCGCCCACGGCGGCCCACACATCACGCGCGGCACCGATGCGCCGGCGCGCCTGCGTGATCCACATCGGGTCGAACCGGCCCAGGCGCGGGTTCTCGTAATCCTGGACCGGCTCGTGGCCGAGCCCGAAGGCCGCACGCGCAGCTTCCAGGCGAGGCACCGGCCGGCTCGCGCGCGCCGGCTGGGCCTGGGTGCAAAAGAAGAGCAGGTCGCGCGCGAGCTGCTGCTGCACCGCCGGGGCCGGCTGGCCCGCGCGCGCCAGCGCCAGCAGCCTGGGTGCGATGCGCTTGGCGTAGACGTCGGGCCGCAGGGCACCGGCCGCCTGGGCCTCGAAGAAGGCAGCAGCCAGTTTCCACAGCGTCGATCCGTCTCCCAGCGTGCCCGCACCCAGGCTGGCGCTGAGCTCGCTCAGCCGCGCCAGCGTCTGCCGGTCGGGCTGTCGCATCAGCGAGAGCATCAGCGTCTCGAGCTGGCCGCGCGTGCTGCTGTCCACCTGTGCCGGCACCACACCGGGCTCCTCGGGCAGCTCGGCCCATCGCCAGGCCGGCGCCCAGAGGTCGGCCGGATGGACACGCTCGGCACGCGCCAGTTCCTGCAGCGCCCGGTACTGCGGGAACAGGGCCAGCGTGGACACGCGCTTGCCCGCCAGCACATGGGCCAGGAAGTCGAGCACGGCAAACGAGCCCCGCTCGATGCTGCCCACCGCTTCCGAGGTCACGAGCGCGCCATCGGCGATGAAGCGCACCACCACCGCCTCGGAGGCGGCCACCACGCGCGCCGCGGCGGGTTGGCCCACCAGTTCGAGCGCGCCCGCAACCTGGTGCAGTGCCTGGCGTGCCGTGCGCAGGATCGCGGGGTCGACGATGTCGCCTTCGGAGCGGTTCAGGCTCTCCCGAAGGTAGCGGCGCAGCGCCTTGTGCCCCTGCTCCAGCGACAAGCGCAGCTCCTCGCGCACCCACGCCAGCGAGCGCAGGTCGGCGCGACGGTCGGCCCGGTCGGGGGCTGTCGTGGCTTCTGACACGGGGGCAGCGGCGCGCGAGCCGCTCAGGAGATCTTGAAGCGCGCCACCAGCGCGCGCAGTTCCTCGGCCGAGCGCGCGAGCTCACGCACCCGCTGCACCGTCGACTGCGTGCCTTCGGAGGTCTGCTCGGTGACGGAGAAGATGTGCTGGATGTTGGCGGCCACGGCGTTGACGGACGAAGCCTCCTGCTGGGCCTGCGCCGAGATCCTCTCCACGAGGCTGGAGAGCTGGTGCGTGACGCGGTCGATGTCGTCCAGCGCCGCACCGGCCGCATCGGAGAGCTTGGAGCCCTCGACGACGCCGGAGGTGGAGACCTCCATGGCCGCCACCGCGTCCTGGGTGTCGGTCTGGATCGTCTGCACGAGGGCGGAGATCTGGCGCGCGGCCTGCGCGCAGCGCTCGGCCAGCCGCTGCACCTCCTGCGCGACGATGGCAAAGCCGCGACCAGCCTCGCCAGCCGACGCCGCCTGGATGGCGGCGTTCAGAGCCAGCAGGTTGGTCTGGTCGGTGAGGTCGGTGATCACCTCGGTGATCTCGCCAATCTCCTGCGAGGATTCGCCCAGCCGCTTGATCCGCCGCGAGGTGTCCTGGATCTGGTCCCGGATGGCGTGCATCCCGCCGATGGCGCCCTGCACGGCGTTCAGGCCGCCGGCTGCCGCCTGCAGCGACTGCCGCGCCACGTCGGCCATGCGCTGTGCCTGGGCCGAGACGTCGTTGAGGCGCCCGGCCATCTGCAGCACCGACTCACCCGTGCCGCGGATCTCGCGCAGCTGCTCGGCCGAGGCGGACAGCAGCTCGCTGGAGGTGTGCTCGACTGTCTGCGTCGTGCTCGACACCCGGCCGGCGACCGTCTGAACCTGGGACACGAGGTTGCGCAGTTCTTCGACGGTGTAGTTGACCGAATCGGCGATCGCCCCGGTTATCTCCTCGGTCACCGTGCACTGCTGCGTCAGGTCGCCCTCGGCCACCACCTGCAGCTCGTTCATCAGGCGCAGGATGGCCGACTGGGTGGCGTCGTTGTAGAGCTTGGCCTCCTGCTGCTCGCGCTGCGCGACGGCGCGCTGCGCCTCGGCCTGTCGCGCACGCGCGGTCTGGTCCTGCACGAACAGGCGCAGCAGGCCCACGCCGCCGGCCACCGTCAGCACGAGTGCGGCCATCAGCAGGCCCAGATGCACGTGGGTGAAGCCGCCCGCATCGTCGATGCGCGCGCGCACCGCCTCGAGGGCACGGTGCATCGGCTCGAGCTCGGCCAGCAGGAGGCGGCGGGCCTCGCGCGTGGCGCTCAGGGCAGTGGCCGCGCCGGCCAGGGCCGAGAACTGGCTTTCCACCTCGTCGGCCTTGGCCCCGAGCCCGGCGAGCTTGTCCGCGAAATTCGGATCGCGCCGTGCTGCCGGGCGCGCCGCCTCCAGCTCGGACACCACCTTCAGCGCCGCGCGCAGCGACCCGAGATCCTTCAAGCCACGCTGGGCGGCCTCCTGTGCCCCTGCGCCGCCCGCCACCTCGAGGGCGCTGCGCGAGATCTGCTGTGCCAGCGTGAGCGCCGTGCCGAGCGCGGACACCTCCTGGGGTGCAGCGCCCGCCTGCATGCGAGAGATGCTCAGTGCCTCGGCCAGCAGCACGAGCTCCGCACCGGTGCGCCCGACGTTGCGCGTGGCATCCTGCGCCCGCGCCGCCCCGCCTTGCTGGGCAAGCAGCACCGCCACCTGCTTGTCGGCCCGAGCCAGGATCGGCAGCGCCGGGGCCACCACTTCGGTCAGGCCGTGCGGCAGCAGCCCACCCAGGTCTGCCAGCGCCGCCCCCGGCTCGTCGCGCAGGGTTCCCACATGGCGCGACAGCGCGGCCATGCTGTCCTTGAGCGCGGCATAGGCGAAGCCCGCGCCGGCATCGGTCATCCAGGCCGCACGGGCCAGCCGCTCTGCCTGTACCTGTGCCTGCCCGACAGCGGCCAGGCGCGCGGCGTGACGCTCGGAGGCGGCCAGGCCGGCCACGAGCACGCCCACGAGCAGGGCCACCCCCAGGCCGATCAGGCCCAGCAGCAGCTTCTGGCCCTTCACCGGCGCCGGCGGCGCTGCGCGCGGCATCTCCAGCGCGGCCGGCCGCGATGCCCGGTAGCGCTGGACGGCAGGCGTGTCCTGGAAGCTGCGCTCGAGGTCGGAGGGCAGGCCACTGCTCGGGTAGACGGGCGACGAGGAGGTCGGCTCGCCCGTTGCCGGGCGCTTGCGGAACCGATCGAGCCATCTCATGTCGCCGCCTCCTGCCCGCTTCACCGACGGCCCACGCCCGAGGCGATGCCCAGGAAGGCATCGTTGGCGGCGAGCGCAGCGAGGTCGATCTCCAGCCAGCTGCGGCCCTCGCCATCGCGCCAGCGCCGCCGAGCGAACGAGGGCTGCACGCCGGGGGGCTGCTCGTCAGGGCGCAGCTCGTCCGGGTGGCGAAGACCCACGAGCGCATCCACCCGCAGCGCGCATTGCGCGCCCAGGCCCGGGTTCAGGCAGACGAGCCGTGCGCTGCGCGCGGCCGGGCCCGCCAGGCGCGCACCGCGCCGGTGACCGCCCAGGAAAGCCTCGAGGTCGACGACCCCGTGCAGATCGCCGCGCAGGTTGGCCACGCCCTGGAACCACGGCTGCGTGTGCGGCATCGGCATCACGCGGGCCTCGGTAAAGATCTCGCCCGCCTCGGCCAGCGGCAGCAGGTAGCCGGCCTGGCCCGCCTCCACCGCCAGCCAGGCCCGACGCTGCGGCTGGGTGCCCGCCGTGCGCAGCCGCTCGATCAGGCGAAGCTGCAGCGCGCGCATCGCCTCGCGACGGGCTGCCGGCCGGGCGCCACGGGTGCCTGCCGAGGCCAGGGTGCCGGCCCTCATGCGTCCAGCCCCCGGATCTTGGACAGCAGCAGCTGGGCCTCCACCGGCTTGACGACGTAGTCGCGCGCGCCCTGGCGAAGGCCCCAGACCTTGTCGGTCTCCTGATCCTTGCTCGAGCAGATGATGATCGGCACGGCCGCCCAGCGCGGGTCGCGCGAGATGGTGCGGGTGAGGTGAAAGCCGTTGCGGCCCGGCATCACCACATCCATCAGGATGAGGTCGGGCGTCTCCTCCTGCAGCAGCCGCAGGGCGTCGTCGCCGTTGAAGGCCGTGCGCACCACGTAGCCCTCGCGCACGAGCAGCTCCGTGAGGTAGTGCACCTCGGTCTTGGAGTCGTCGACGATCAGGATCTTGCGTACAGGCATGCGCAGGGGTTCGGTCGCCGCGGGGGCTGGTGTGGGGCGTCAGTCGGCCGGGGCTCGCGCGAAGCGCTCGACCGCGCGCAGCAGCTGGTCTTTCGTGAAGGGCTTGGTGAGGTACTCGGCGCTGCCCACCATGCGCCCGCGTGCCCGGTCGAACAGGCCGTCCTTGCTCGACAGCATCACCACCGGCACGCCAGCGTGGCGCGGGTGGCCCTTGATGATGGCGCAGGTCTGGTAGCCGTCCAGGCGCGGCATCAGGATGTCACAGAAGATGAGGTCGGGTGCGTGGTCATGGACCTTGGCCAGCGCGTCGAAACCGTCGTCGGCCAGCAATACCTCGTGCCCACCCTGGTGCAGGAACAGCTCGGCGCTGCGCCGGATGGTGTTGCTGTCGTCGATGACGAGGACGCGCATGGCTGGCCGCGTCGCCTCAGAGCTGCACCATCTCGAAATCTTCCTTGCGCGCCCCGCACTCCGGGCAGGTCCAGTTCATGGGCACGTCGGCCCAGGCGGTGCCGGGCGCGATGCCGTGCTCGGGGTCGCCGGCGGCTTCGTCATAGATCCAGCCGCAGATCAGGCACATCCAGGTCTTCGATTCGGTCACGGGCGTGCGCTCGGGGTCACTACAATGAACCGATTGTAGCCAGCCGGTCCCGGGCCATCGCAGGGAATTGCCTGGGGCCGACGCCCATGAAGAACGATCCCCGCACCGACGCGCCCGACCCCTCCGACGACCCCCGGGACGAAACCGCCGAGCCGGCTGCGCCGGCCTGCGTGCTCAGCTTCAACGCCAACGACCCGAGCGGAGCCGGCGGCCTGGCCGGTGACGTGGCCACCATCACCGCGATGGGAGGGCACCCGCTGACCATCGTCACGGCCATCCTGATGCGTGACACGGCCGAGGTCTTCGACCAGCTCGCCCTGGACGAGGAGGCGGTGGTGGAGCAGGCCCGCACGATCCTCGAGGATGTCACCATCTCTGGCTGGAAGGTGGGGTTCCTGGGCTCGGCCGACACCGTGGCCGCCGTGGCAGAGGTGCTGTCGGACTACCCGGACGTGCCGCTGGTGGCCTACGTGCCGGACCTGTCCTGGCTCGACGAGGACCAGCTCCAGCCCTACCAGGACGCCTACCGCGAGCTCATCCTGCCGGCCACCGAGGTGCTGGTGGGCAACCTCAAGACGCTCACCGACCTGCTGCTGCCCGACTGGGACAGCGAGCGGCCGGCCTCGGCACGCGAACTCGCCGTGGCTGCAGGCGACCGCGGCACGCGCTACGTGCTCGTCACCGGCATTGCGCTGCCCGCACGCGGCGGCACCGCCTACGTGGACAACGTCCTGGCCTCTCCACAGGGCGCGCTCACGGGCGAGAAGTTCGAGCGCTTCGACACCGCCTTCGTCGGCTCAGGCGAGACGCTATCGGCCGCCCTGGCCTCGCTGCTGGCAGCCGGCAGCGAGCTGCAGGCTGCCGTGGGCGAGGCCCTGGCCTTCCTCGATCAGAGCCTGGACGCGGGCTTCCGCCCCGGCATGGGCAGCGTCGTGCCCGACCGCTTCTTCTGGGCGCTGCCCGCAGCGGGCGAAGCGGATGAATCGGGCGAAGCCGGCGTGATGTCCGGCGGCCCGGACGAACCGGAGGAGCCCGCCGCGCGGGCGCAGGAGCAGGAGACCAAGCGCCGTGTCCACTGATACCTCTCGTAACGATTCCCTCTTCGAGCGCGCCCAGCGCGTCATTCCCGGAGGCGTGAACTCGCCCGTGCGGGCCTTCCGGGCCGTAGGCGGCACGCCGCGCTTCATCGCGCGTGCCGAGGGTGCCTACATGTGGGACGCGGAAGGGCGGCGCTACATCGACTACATCGGCTCCTGGGGGCCGATGATCCTCGGCCACGGCCACCCGGCCGTGCTCGAGGCGGTACAGCGCGCGGCTTGCGAGGGCCTGAGCTTCGGGGCACCCACCGAGCGCGAGATCGAGCTGGCCGAGGCGATCATCGGCCTGGTGCCGTCCGTCGAGCAGGTTCGCCTGGTGAGCTCCGGCACCGAAGCGGGCATGAGCGCGCTGCGCCTGGCACGTGGCTACACCGGCCGCGCGAAGATCATCAAGTTCGAGGGCTGCTACCACGGCCACGCCGACGCCCTTCTCGTCAAGGCCGGCTCGGGGCTGGCCACCTTCGGCCACCCGACGAGCGCAGGCGTGCCGGCCGAGGTGGTGCAGCACACGCTCGTGCTCGAATACAACAACGTCGCCCAGCTCGAGGAGGCCTTCGCCACGCACGGCGCCGAGCTCGCCTGCGTGATGATCGAGCCGATTGCGGGCAACATGAACCTCGTGCGCGCCAGCGTGCCCTTCATGACGCGGCTGCGCGAGCTGTGCACCCAGCACGGCGCGCTGCTCGTGTTCGACGAAGTGATGACGGGTTTCCGCGTGGCGCTGGGCGGCGCCCAGAGCGTGTACGCGCGGCTCATCCCGGGCTTCCGCCCCGACATGAGCGTCTTCGGCAAGGTCATCGGCGGCGGCATGCCGCTGGCGGCCTTCGGCGGCTCGCGGGAGGTCATGAGCCGGCTCGCGCCGCTGGGGCCTGTCTACCAGGCGGGCACGCTGTCGGGCAACCCGGTGGCCACCGCCTGCGGGCTGGCCACGCTGCGCGAGATCGCGCGCCCGGGCTTCTACGAGGCGCTGGCCGCGCGCACCCGCGAGCTGGTCCAGGGCCTGGAGTCCGTCGCGCGCCAGGCCGGCGTGCCGCTGTGCGGGGACAGCGAAGGCGGCATGTTCGGCTTCTTCTTCGGCCCGACACTGCCGCAGAACTACGGTCAGGTCATGGCCACCGACCAGCCGCGTTTCAACCGCTTCTTCCACGGCATGCTGGCGCGCGGCGTCTACCTGGCTCCTGCCCTGTACGAGGCCGGCTTCGTCAGCGCCGCGCACAGCCAGGCCGACATCCAGGCCACGCTCGCTGCGGCGGCCGAGTCGCTCGCAAGCTGAGGCGGGCCGCCGGCTCTTGGGCTTCAGGGCCCTCAGGCGGGCCCGGAGCGCAGGCCGTAGACGCCGCCGGCCACCCACAGGTACTCGGCGCGCAGCACCGCCTCCCCGCGTTCCCCCGCGAAGGTGAAGCCCAGCACCGCCAGCGCATCGCCGCTGCGGATCTCGGGCACCTTCCAGGCCTGCATGCGCGTCAGCGGCGCAAGCTCGACCATCCAGCGCCTGTCCCGCCGCGCGGGCAGGCGCGCCGCCTTCAGCAGGCCCGGGCCGTCCACGCTGGCCTGCTGAGCGGGCAGCACGCGGGTGGCCAGGTCCGCCGGCAGCCTGGGCTCGGCGCCGAGCTCGAGTTCGAGCTCGGCGTGCGGGTTGCGCCAGGCCACCTTCGAGGCGCGCCCTTCCAGGAAGAGCGGCCGCTCCAGGTCGAAGCTGCTCCAGCCGTGGTGGGCGTGGGCGGTCAGGGCCGGAAAGGCCAGGGTGGCGGCGAGCAAGGTGCGGCGGTGCATGGACAGGCCCTCCTCAGGC
>JBBAPJ010000018.1:0-4613 GCA_040400855.1 Rubrivivax sp. | reverse complement strand
GGCCAGGGTGGCGGCGAGCAAGGTGCGGCGGTGCATGGACAGGCCCTCCTCAGGCGTAGGCGATCCAACGACCGGCGATGATGGCGCCGATCCAAAGGCCAAGCGAAACCAGGGTCTGGATCCGCGCGAGCGCGTCCAGCCGCTGAAGCCCGCCGCGGGCATGGAAGAGCGCGGCGTTCAACCCAGCCAGCCCGAGCAGCCCGAGCTTGAGCACGAAGCTGCGGTTGGCCAGCAGCTCCAGGGGCTGCGAGGCGAACATCAGGAGGCCCGAGGCTGCGGCCAGGCCGAAGCCGGCCAGCGCCAGGCCAAGCGACAGCCGGGCGAGCGCGCGCAGCGGCAGCTCGCCCGCCGCGCCCCAGACGCGCAGCTCGAAGGCCACGAGGTTGCCCAGCAGCAGCGCGATGCCCACGAGGTGCAGCACCTCCAGCGCCGGATAGGCCCAGGCGTGCGTGGCGATCCAGGAGAAGGCAGCGGGGGCGGCAAGCGTCGGCATGGCAGCAGGCGCGAGTGTCACCCGATCCGCGCGCGGCGCACCCGCCCCGGCCGCCAGAAGCGGGCGATGCCTAGAATCCGGCCCCCATGCACCTGCACATCCTCGGAATCTGCGGCACCTTCATGGGTGGCATCGCAGCCATCGCGCGCGAGGCCGGCCACCGGGTCACCGGCTGCGACGCCAACGTCTACCCACCCATGAGCGACCAGCTGCGCGCACTCGGCGTGGAGCTGATCGAGGGGTTCGGCGCGGAACAGCTGGCGCTGGCACCGGACGTCTTCGTCGTGGGCAACGTCGTCACGCGCGGCAAGCACCCGCTGATGGAGGCGATCCTGGATGCGGGTGCGCGCTACACCAGCGGCCCGCAGTGGCTCGCCGAGCACGTGCTGCAGGGGCGGCACGTGCTGGCCGTGGCCGGCACGCACGGCAAGACGGGCACCACATCGATGCTGGCCTGGATCCTGGAGGACGCAGGGCTGGACCCCGGCTTCCTCGTCGGGGGCGTGCCGCTGAACTTCGGGATCTCGGCGCGCCTGGGGCGCGGGCGTCACTTCGTGATCGAGGCCGACGAGTACGACACCGCGCTCTTCGACAAGCGCAGCAAATTCGTGCACTACCGCCCTCGCACGGTGATCCTCAACAACCTCGAGCACGACCACGCCGACATCTTCCCCGACCTGGCCGCCATCGAGACGCAGTTCCACCATCTCGTTCGCACCGTGCCTTCTTCCGGGCGCATCGTCGTCAACGCGCGCGACGAGGCGCTGCAGCGCGTGCTGCAGCGGGGCTGCTGGACGCCGGTGCAGCGCTTCGGCACGAAGCGCGAGGAACCGTCGGGGCTGTGCGCGCGCGGCGAGCCGCACGCCTTCGACGTGCTGCGCGGCAGCCTGAAGATCGGCCGCGTGGAGTGGGAGCTCGCCGGCGAGCACAACCAGATGAACGCCCTGGCGGCCATCGGCGCGGCCGAGCATGCAGGCGTGGTGCCGCAGCGCGCGGCCGAGGCGCTGGGGCGCTTTCGCAACGTGCGCCGGCGCATGGAGTTGCGCGGCGAGGTGCGCGGCGTGCGGGTCTACGACGACTTCGCGCACCATCCCACGGCGATCCGCACCACCGTCGGCGGGCTGAGGCGCAAGGTGGGCGCGCAGCGCATCCTGGCCGTCTTCGAGCCACGCTCCAACACGATGAAGCTCGGCACCATGAAGGCGCAGCTGCCCTGGGCGCTGGAGGACGCCGATCTGAGCTTCTGCCTGCAGGGCGACTACGGCTGGAACGCCAGCGATGCGCTGGCGCCCATGGGGCCCCTGGCCGTGGTGTGCCAAGACGTGGACACGCTGGTGTCGCGCATCGTGCAGGCCGCCCGCGCGGGTGACCACGTGCTGTGCATGAGCAACGGCAGCTTCGGCGGCATACACGCCAAGCTGCTGGAAGCGCTGGGCCGCTGAGCGCCCCGGTGCCGATCGGGCTGACCGGGCCCTGTGGTCACACGGGCCCGAAACCAGCTCACATCCGCACCATCGTCGCGCGCAGCGCCTCCGTCAGGCCCGCGAGGCTGTCCATCAGGTGGGCGCGGGTCTCCACCGAGCCCTTGCCCGCCTTGACGGCACGCTCGAGGTCGGCCTTGAGGGTGCCGGCGTGCATGCGCACGAGGCTCAGGGCGTCGGGCGGCAGGGTGGGTGAGCCACGGGTGAGCAGGCTCTGCACCCGCCGGAGGTGCTCGCGCTGCAGGTTGCGCCGCATGCGGTCGATCTCCTGGCCGGCAGGCAGTTCGCTCCACACGGCCTTCTGCAGGGTCTCGTAGACCTCGCTGAGCGACAGCAGGTCCTTCGTCTGCCCGGCAGGCACCATCAGCGGCAGCTCCAGCACGCGTTGCGCAGTGCCGGCCGACATCAGGCGATCCAGCGCCTGCGTCTGCAGCTGCAGCACGATCGCCGGTATGCTGACCGGGCCGCCGCGGTCCCACTCGTTGTAGTCGGGAGAGAGGCTGGCCAGGAACTCGGGGCGGAAGCTGAAACTGTCGACGCTGAAGACCTCGCGGCCGAGAAAGCGCAGCGCCTCGCGCTGCCGGGTCGGATCCACCGGGCGATAGCCCGGCCGCCCGCTGCCGGGCAGGTCGCGCACGGTGTGCAGGCCCCCCACGTACTTGGCTGCGAGAGCGGGCAGGTCACGCAACTGGCGAAAGCCGCTGAGCAGCGAGCGCCGCTGGCGCTGAGGGTCCTCGCCGGCCGTCGGCTGGCGAGCCTGCACCCGCGCCCACAGCTCCTTGGACAGCGCCAGGCGCTTCTGGTAGTAGGCCAGCGGATCGTCGCCCAGGTCGAAGCGGTTGGCCAGCGGGTCCAGGCCGTCGCTGCCCATTCCGCCTGCATCGGCGTCATCGGCGTAGGCCAGAGCGGGCTCGGTGCTGCGTGCGGCGATGCGCCCGAGTTCCTCGGCCTCGCGTGCCGGGTCGATCGGCTTGTAGGCGTACTCGATGGCCCAGTAGTCGTAGGCGCCAAGCGTGGTGTTGTTGAAGGTCGCCTCGCGTTCGCCCCTCAGCGGGATGTTGTAGGCGTTGTAGTCCATCACCGAGCCCGAGATCCCGCGCGTGTCGGTGTAGGCCTTGTCCTGGAGCTGCTCGCGGGTCACCGTCGTGGAGGCCTTGAAGTTGTGCTTCAGGCCAAGCACGTGCCCCACCTCGTGCATGATCGTGTCCTTGATGACTGCATGCACGAAGGCCTCGGCCTGCGGGCTGTCGGGGTCGAGCGAGCCTCGCGCCTCCAGCAGGTCCAGGGCGAAGTCCATCTGCGCGGCGGCTTCCCGGGCGTAGCTGCAGGACTGCTCACCCCGGCGCCCTGCACCCCACGCCGAGGCGAGCTGCGCGAGCCGGTCCTCGCTGGTCAGGCCCCGGTCCTCGACGATGAAGCGCCGGGACCCGCGCGCGAACACGTCGCTCATGCCGATGTCGGCGTCCAGGATCTCACCCGTGCGCGGGTCGGTGTGGCTCGGGCCGATGGCGAAGCCCACGTCCGACCCCACGAACCAGCGGATCGAGGCGTGCGTGGCATCCATGTTGTCCCAGTTGGCGTCGTCGGGCTGCTGGCGTGCGACGATTGCCTGGCGGAAGCCGATGCGATCGAATGCCTTGTTCCATTCCAGCACGCCCTCTTCCACCGCCTTGCGGTACCGCGGCGGGATGTTGCGGTCGAGCCAGAAGGTGATGGGCTGCACCGGTTCGGACACCTCGGCCTGCGGGTCCTTCTTCTCGAGCCGCCAGCGGTTCACCAGGTGCACGCGCGGGTTGGGCCGCAGCTCGGACATGTCCGTGTACGAGTCCGTGAAATGTCCCAGGCGAGGATCGGCACGCCGCGTGACCATCGGCTTGTCGGGCAGGGCTCGGAAGTTGTAGACCACCGTCATGAAGAAGCTGCGCGCATCGGGCACCGTGCGCGGCGGCGTGGGCATGGGCATCGGAATGGGCGACGGCGACGGCGCGTTCATCCAGGTCGGCAGCGGCAGGCGTGGGGTGTAGAAGTGCATGCGCGCCGTCAGGCTCGTCTGGCCGCGGTCGGCACGTGTCGCCTCGAAGTTCGAGTTGCCACGGTCGGGCTGGTAGCTCATCCGGAAGGCCGCCTCGATGCGCGTCGTCAGGCCCGTGATGTCGCCCAGCAGGGCGGATGGCTCGAAGAGCACCGACTTGCGCTCCGGGTGCTCGGCACTCGCCACCGGACCCGACAACACCAGGCTCGGCGAGAAGGCCTGCTCGGTGGCCAGGCGGTCACCTGCCGAGGTGGCCCGGAACTGGGTGTTCAGCGCGATGAGCTGCAACTGGTTGCCCACGCGGCGCCACTCCACGAGCATGTCGCGGCCCATCTGGCTGGCGTACAGGCCGCGCTCGCCCAGCGCGTTGCTGACGTTCCACGTGAAGAGGAAGGGCTGGCCGATGCGCTCCTTGGGGATCTCGAGCCACACCCTCTCGTCCTTGCGCCACACAGCCAGGAACCCGTCTTGCTGCTTCGCGTCCTTTATCACGTCGGCAAAGGGGCGCGGCGCGGTGGGGTCGCCGCCCGGTCGCACCGGGGCGGCCCCGGCCGCGCCCGTCGCGGGCGCGGCGGCCGTCGCAGCCGGTGCGCCGGCAGGGGCTGGA
>JBBAPJ010000017.1:1626-39831 GCA_040400855.1 Rubrivivax sp. | reverse complement strand
ACGATCCGCCAGCACGAGGGGCGCGAGGCCTTCGAGCTGGTGGAGCGGGTGCGCCAGCTCGCGGTGGCCTTTCGCCACAAGCGCGACGAGACGGCCGGGCGCACCCTCGACCGGCTGCTGAAGAACCTCACGGGTGACCAGACGGTGTCCGTCATCCGCGCCTTCAGCTACTTCTCGCACCTGGCCAACATCGCCGAGGACCGGCACCAGATCCGCGACCGGCTCGCCCACGAGCGGCTCGGGCACCGGCTGCCCGGCTCGCTGGAGCGCGCCTTCGAGCGGCTGCAGCAGGCCGACGTGCGAGCGGGCGACATCGCCCACGCGCTGGAACGCGCCTGGCTCTCGCCCGTGCTCACCGCCCACCCCACCGAGGTGCAGCGCCGCAGCATCCAGGACGCCGAGCGCGCCATCGCCGAGCTCGTCGTGCAACGCGAGACCCTCACCACCGCGCGCGAGCGCGAGGCCAACGAGGCGCTCATCCGCGCGCGTGTGACGCAGCTGTGGCAGACCCGCATGCTGCGCACCGAAAAGCTCACGGTGGCCGACGAGATCGACAACGCGCTGGGCTACTACGAGGCCACCTTCCTGCGCGAGATCCCGCGTCTGTACGCCGAGCTCGAGCAGCGCCTGGGCGGCCGCGCCGTGGCACCCTTCCTGCGCATGGGCCACTGGATCGGCGGCGACCGCGACGGCAACCCGAACGTCACGGCCACGACGATGCGCCAGGCCCTTTCGCGGCAGGCCGAGGTGGCCATCCGCTTCTACCTGCGCGAGGTGCACGCGCTGGGCACCGAGCTGTCGATGTCGCAGCAGCTCGCCCCGGTGACGCCGGCCATGGCCGAGCTCGCCGCGCGCTCGCCCGACCACAACCCGCACCGTGCCGACGAGCCTTACCGGCGCGTGCTGATCGGCCTGTACGCGCGCCTGGCGGCCACGCTGCAGGCGCTCACCGGCACCGAGGCGCTGGCCCACGCGGTGCCGCCGCACAACCCCTACCTGCTGGCCGAGGCCTTCGCGCAGGACCTGCAGACGATTGCCGACAGCCTGCGCTCGCACCACGCGCAGGCGCTGGTGGCGCCGCGCCTGGCGCCGCTGCAGCGCGCGGTGCAGGTGTTCGGCTTCCACCTGGCCACGCTCGACATCCGCCAAAGCTCCGACCAGCACGAGGCGGTCGTGGCCGAGCTGCTGCGCGCGGCTCGCCTGGAGCCCGACTACGCCAAGCTCGACGAGCCGGCGCGGCGCGAGGTGCTGCTGCGCGTGCTGGCCGACGTGCGGCCGCTGCGCGTGCCGGGGGCGGAGTACAGCGCGCTGGCGCGCAGCGAGCTCGAGGTCTTCGAGACCGCGCGCGAGCTGCGCGCGCGCTACGGGCGCGAGGCGCTGCGCCACTGCATCATCTCCCACACCGAGGAGGTGAGCGACCTGCTCGAGGTGCTGGTGCTGCAAAAGGAGGCCGGGCTGCTGCAGGGCACGCTGGGCGAAGGCGCAAGCGCGCAGCTCATCGTCGTGCCGCTCTTCGAGACCATCGGGGACCTGCGGCGGGCCGAGCCGATCATGCGCGACTTCTACGCACTGCCGGGTATCGCGCGCCTGGTGGTGGCCAGCGGCGCCGAGCAGGACGTGATGCTCGGCTACAGCGACAGCAACAAGGACGGCGGCTTCTTCACGAGCAACTGGGAGCTCTACCGCGCCGAGGTGGCGCTGGCGGCGCTCTTCGATGAACTGGGCGCGGCGCACGGCATCACGCTGCGCCTCTTCCACGGCCGCGGCGGCACGGTCGGGCGCGGGGGCGGGCCGAGCTACGACGCGATCCTCGCGCAGCCGCCGGGCACCGTGCGCGGGCAGATCCGCCTGACCGAGCAGGGCGAGGTGATCGGCTCGAAGTACGCCAACCCCGAGATCGGCCGGCGCAACCTCGAGACGCTCGTGGCCGCCACGCTGGAGGCCACGCTGCTGCACCCCGCGCGGCGGGCCCCGTCGGCCTTCCTGGAGGCGGCCGCTGCGCTGAGCCAGGCGAGCTTCGAGGCCTACCGCGCGCTCGTCTACGGCACGCCGGGCTTCACCGACTACTTCTTCGAGTCCACGCCGCTGCGCGAGATCGCCGAGCTCAACATCGGCTCGCGCCCGGCCTCGCGCAAGGCCACGCGCGCCATCGAGGACCTGCGCGCCATCCCCTGGGGCTTCTCGTGGGGCCAGTGCCGGCTCGGTCTGCCGGGCTGGTGCGGCTTCGGCTCGGGCGTGCAGGCCTGGCTAGGTGACGGCCCGGGCCGGGCGCAGCGCCTGGCCCTGCTGCAGCGCATGCACCGGCAGTGGCCGTTCTTTCGCACGCTGCTGGCCAACCTCGACATGGTGCTGGCCAAGTGCGACCTCGGCATCGCCCGGCGCTACGCCGCACTCGTACCCGACCGGCGCGCTGCCAACCGCATCTTCGCGCTGCTGCAAGCCGAGTGGCACCGCACCGAGCAGGCGCTGGCGCTCATCACGGGGCAGCCGCGGCGGCTCCAGGCCAACCCGGCGCTGGCGCGCTCCATCGAAAGCCGCTTCCCCTACCTGGACCCGCTGAACCACCTGCAGGTGGAGCTGCTGCGCCGCTACCGCACGCGCCGCGCCGACGACCCGGAGGTGGCGCGCGTGCGCACCGGCATCCACCTGTCGATCAACGGGCTGGCCACGGGGTTGCGCAACACGGGTTGAGCAGGCCCGCTCCACCTCTGGCAAGCTACATTCGGTCTTTGCACCTGGTTCCAGATGATGATTGCCTGTCTCCGCGCCCTGGCCCTCCCTGGCATGGCTGCCGCCGCGCTGGCTGCCCTCGGCCCTGCGCACGCTGCCTCATCGGCTGTGGCCGTGTCGGCAAATGCGGCCGCCGCTGCGCCGGCCAGCTGCCCCGCGCTCCTGCGCCACACCTTCCCGCGCCTGCAGGACGAGAAGCCCCAGGCCCTGTGCCAGTACGCCGGCAAGGTGCTGCTGGTGGTCAACACCGCCAGCTACTGCGGCTTCACGCCGCAGTACCAGGGGCTGGAGGCGCTGCACGCGAAGTACGCGGCGCGCGGGCTCGTGGTGATGGGCTTTCCGTCGAACGACTTCAACCAGGAGACGGGCTCGACGCAGCAGATCGCCGAGCTGTGCTTCAACACCTACGGCGTGAAGTTCCCGATGTTCACCAAGACGAACGTCAAGGGCAGCGACGCACACCCCTTCTTCCGCGAACTCGCGCGCCAGGCCGATCGCGCCCCGCGCTGGAACTTCCACAAGTACCTCGTGGACCGGCAGGGCAAGGTGGTGGAGGACTACTCCAGCCTCACGGGCCCGACGGACGCGAAGCTCGTGGCGGCGGTGGAGAAGGCGCTGGGGGCGCGCTGAGCTGCAGCAGCTGCGCCACCGCCGAGATCGCCACCACCTCGGGCTCCTTGCCCGCCAGCCCCTCGATGCCGATCGGGCACGTCATGCGCGCCACCTGATCGGGCGTGAAGCCGCGCGCGAGCAGCCTGTGCTCGAAGCGGGCGCGCTTGGTGCGGCTGCCGATGAGGCCGAGGAAGGCGAAGTCGCCACGCCTGAGCACGGCCTCGACGATGGCGTAGTCCAGGTCGTGGCTGTGCGTGAGCACGAGCACGTGCGCACCCGGCGGGGCCACGGCCACCTCCGCCTGCACGGGCTCGACGCACACGCGCTCGATGTGCGGCGGCAGCACCAGCCCGGAGGGGAACTGCTCCTCGCGCTCGTCGATCCACTGCACGCGGCAGGGGAGCGTGGCCAGCAGCGCCGCGATGGCGCGGCCCACGTGGCCGGCACCGTAGAGCTGCAGGAAGAATCTCGGCGCGGGTGGCATCCACGCCGCCAGTGACGACGCCTCGAGCCGCTGGTGGCGCAGCCACACCACGCCGCCGCAGCACTGGCCCAGCGCCGGCCCGAGCGGGTGGCGGGCCTCGTGTGGCGTGCGCTCTCCTCGGGCCAGCCGCGCGCGCGCCAGCGTGATCGCCGCGAGCTCCAGGTGCCCGCCGCCGATGGTGCCCAGCGCTTCATCGGCAGTCACGAGCATGCGCGTGCCCGCCTCGCGCGGCACCGAGCCTTCGGTGGCCCGCACCTCGATGATCTCGGTTTCGGTGCCGGCGGCCAGCAGCCGCGCGGCCGTCTGGCGGTCCATCAGGCGTGCTCGCGCACCGCGTTGACCGCGCGCAGGATCGCCTCCGGCGTGGCCGGGGCCGCAAGCGGCGGCTGCACGCGGTGCGCCCCCACTGCCGAGACGGCGTCGCGGATGGCCAGGAAGGCCGAGAAGGCCAGCAGCAGCGGGGGCTCGCCCACGGCCTTGCTGCGGTGGATGCTGTCGGTGCGGTTGGCCTCGCCGTAGAGCGTGGTGTGCAGCGCGGCCGGCACGTCGTTGGCGGTGGGGATCTTGTAGGTGCTCGGGGCGTGCGTCAGCAGCATCCCGGTCTTGGGGTGCCACACGAGCTCCTCGCTCGTGAGCCAGCCCAGCCCCTGCACGTAGGCGCCCTCGATCTGGCCGATGTCGATCGCGGGGTTGAGCGAGCGCCCGGCATCGTGCAGCAGGTCGGCGCGCAGCACGCGGCTCTCACCCGTGAGCGTGTCCACCACCACCTCGGTCACCGCCGCGCCGTAGGCGTAGTAGTAGAAGGGGTGGCCGGTGAGGGTGGCGCGGTCCCAGTGCAGGCCGGGGGTCGCGTAGAAGCCGTCGCTCCACAGCTGCACGCGGGCGAGGTAGGCCTGGGCCACCACGTCCTCGAAGCGTGCGGCCTGGCCGGCCGCGCGCAGTTCGCCGGCTTCGAAGCGCACGTCCTCGGCGCGGGGGGCGGGGGCGGCGAGCTGCCCGACCCAGAAGGCCGCCAGCCGCGCGCGGATGCGCCGCGCGGCGTCCTGCGCCGCCTTGCCGTTGAGGTCGCTGCCGGTGGAGGCGGCGGTGGCCGAGGTGTTGGCCACCTTGCTCGTGTCGGTGGCGGTGCAGCGCACGCGCGCCAGTGGCAGCCCCAGTTCGTGCGCCACCACCTGCGCCACCTTGGTGTTCAGGCCCTGGCCCATCTCGGTGCCGCCGTGGTTCACGAGCACCGAGCCGTCGGTGTAGACGTGCACGAGCGCGCCGGCCTGGTTGAAGTGCGTGACGTTGAAGGAGATGCCGAACTTCACCGGCGTGAGCGCCAGGCCGCGCTTGAGCACCGGGCTCGCGGCGTTGAAGCGCGCCACTTCCTCACGGCGCGCCGCGTAGCGGCTCTCCTGCACGAGGCGGCCGGTGAGCGCGTGGATGATGTTGTCGCGCACCGGCTGGCCGTAGGGCGTGGTCTGCACGACCTCGGCGGGCTGATCCGGCGGCGGCGACTCGGCGTAGTAGTTGGCCTGCCGCACCGCCAGCGCGTCGCGCCCGAGCGCGCGTGCGATCTCGTCGACGATGACCTCGATGGCCAGCGCCCCCTGCGGCCCGCCGAAGCCCCGAAAGGCCGTGTTGCTCTGCGTGTTCGTGCGCACGAGCCAGCCTTCCATTGCCACGTTGGGCAGCCAGTAGGCGTTGTCGAAGTGGCAGATCGCGCGCGTGAGCACGGGGGGCGACAGGTCGGTGGACCAGCCCGCCTGGCACAGCATCGTCACCTGCGCGCCGAGCACGCGGCCGGCGTCGTCGAAGCCGACTTCGTAGTCGAACTCGAAGCCGTGGCGCCGGCCGGTGACGAGGAAATCGTCGTCGCGGTCCACGCGCAGCTTGACGGGGCGGCGCAGCCGGGCAGCGGCCAGGGCGGCCGAGGCGGCGAACACCGCCGACTGCGACTCCTTGCCCCCGAAACCGCCTCCCATGCGCCGGCACTCCACCAGCACGCGGTGCGCGGGCTGCGCGAGCACGTGCGCCACCACGTGCTGCATCTCGCTGGGGTGCTGGGTGGAGCACAGCACGCGCATGGCTCCTTCCTCGCCGGGCTGCGCGTACGAGATGTGGCCTTCCAGGTAGAACTGCTCCTGGCCGCCGAGCGAGAAGCGGCCGGCGAGCCGGTGGGGAGCGGTGTCGATGGCGCGGCGCGTGGCGCCCGGCGACTGCTCGCGCGTCAGGCGCAGCGGCGCGCCCAGGTGCAGGCCGCGGGCGTGGGCCTCGCGCACGTCGAAGACGGCGGGCAGCGGGTCGATGCGCACGAAGTCCTTCGCCCGTGCGGCGGCGCGCCGGGCGAGCTCGCGCGTGGTGGCCACCACGACGAAGAGGGGCTGGCCGAGGTACTGCACGCTGCCGTGCGGTCCTTCGGAGGTGGGCTGCGCGATGGGCGCGAGCACCGGGTCGTCGTGGACGATGGGACCGCAGTCGTTGGTGCCGGGAATGTCGGCGGCCGTGAGCACCTCCACCACGCCGGGCAGCGCACGCAGGCCTGCGACATCCACCGCCCGCAGCCAGCCGTGCGCAACGGGCGAGAGCCCCAGGGCCGCGTGCAGCGTGCCTGCGAGCTCGGGGGTGTCGTCGGTGTAGGTGGCCTGCCCGCTCACGTGCAGGGCGGCCGACTCGTGGGGGCGCGAGAGGCCGACTTCGCCAGCGGGCTCGTGCGGCCGGTTCACAGCACCCCCTCGCGCGTGAAGACCGAGGTCAGGGCCGGCTGCAGCGGCGCCTGCGCCCTCGTCTCGAGCCACAGCCGCTCCAGCAGCCCGCGCGCCGCCTGGCGCCGGTAGCCGGCGCTGGCGCGCAGGTCGGTCAGCGGCGTGAAGTCCACCTCCAGCGCAGCCTGCGCCGCGCGCAACGTGGCCTGGCTCCAAGGCTGGCCCCGCAGTGCGGCCTCGGCTCCGTGCGCGCGACGCACGGTGGCGGCCATGCCGCCGAAGGCCAGGCGCACGTCCGTGATGCGGGCCGCGTCGTCCAGGCGCAGGTACAGGCCCGCGCACAGCGCCGAGATGTCGCAGTCGAAGCGCTTGCTGATCTTCCAGCCGCGCACGTGGGTCGTGCAGCCCGGCGCATCGGGCGGCGTATCCGGCACTTCGGCGGCCTCGACGAACTCGCCTTCTTCCAGCCGGTTGCGCATGTAGTCGACGTAGAACTCCTCGAGCGCAAGCGTGCGGCGCACCTCGCCGCGGCGCAGCACGAGCCGCGCGCCCAGCGCCATCAGGATGGGGGCGCTGTCGCCGATGGGCGAGCCGTTGGCCAGGTTGCCCACGAGCGTGCCGGCGTGCCGCACGGGCGGGCCGGCAAAGCGCAGGCCCACCTCGGCCAGCACGGGCCAGCGAGCAGCGATGGCCTGCCAGGCATCTTCCAGCGGCGCGGCCGCACCGATGTGCAGGGCGCCCTCGCGCCAGTGCACGTGCCTGAGCTCGGTCACGTCACCGAGGTAGATCACGTCGCCCAGGTCGCGGAACTGCTTGGTCACCCACAGGCCGATGTCGGTGGAGCCAGCCAGCAGCCGCGCACTCGGGTGCGCCAGGCGCAGCGCGGCCAGCTCGTCGACGGTGCGCGGGGCGTGGAAGTGGTCGGTGCGCCCGCCGTGCGCGGGGTTCGGCGCGGCATGGTGCAGGGCCGTGGTCGTGCCTTTCGCCTTGAGCGCCCGAAGTTGATCGGCCAGCGCCTGCACATCCAGCCGCTTGGCGGGCGCCTCGAACATGCGCTGCCCGGCTTCCAGGATCGGCCGGTAGCCGGTGCAGCGGCACAGGTTGCCGGCCAGATCGTCGGCGAGCTGCTCGCGCGAGGGCCGGGTGCCGGCCGCGCAATGGCGCTCGTAGGTGGCCGCCAGCGTCATCACGAAGCCCGGGGTGCAGAAACCGCACTGCGAGCCGTGGCACTCGACCATCGCCTGCTGCACGGGGTGGAGCGCACCGGGGCCGCCGAGGTCTTCCACCGTCAGCAGCGCCTTGCCATCCAGCGTGGGCAGGAAGCGGATGCACGAGTTGACCGGGCGCAGGCTCAGCGGGCCGACGACGGTGGACCGGGCCGACTCCGGCACGTCCTCGGCAAGCTCGGCCACGATGACGGTGCAGGCCCCGCAGTCACCCTCGGCGCAGCCTTCCTTCGTGCCCGTGCAGCGCGCGTCCTCGCGCAGCCAGTCGAGCACGCTGCGCGTGACGGGCGCATCGGCCACGGCCTGCACCGCGCCGCGGTGCACGAAGCGGATCGGGCGCAGCGGCGCCTCGGGTGCAGAGGACGCACCCGACTGAGGGGTGGGCGACTCGGATGGGCTCATCGAAGGTGTGCGGGCTGCCGGACGAAACGGGGCGGGCTGGCGGTGCGAGCCGCACCCGGGCAGGTGCAGCCTGGGGACGGAGTTCGACGCATCAGCAGGGTAGCGACTCGACAGGCCAGTGATATACGTCGGAAGGATATAGCAGCATAATCTCACACGTATGCCAAGACCTGCCTCGTCCCTGACGATCGCGGCCAACGTCGACCTCCACCTGGTGCAGGTGCTCCACACCGTGATCGCCGAACGCAGCGTCTCGCGCGCGGCCCTGCGGCTGCAGGCCTCGCAGCCGCTGGTGAGCGCCCAGCTCAAGCGGCTGCGCGCGCTCACGGGCGATCCGCTGCTGGTGCGCGCCGGCCGCGGGCTCGTGCCCACGCCCGCGGCACTGGCCATGCTCGAGCCGGCGCAGCGCCTGCTCACGGAGGCCGATCGACTCTTCTCCCCGCGCCAGCGCCAGGCCCCCTTCGAGCCGGCCGGCAGCACCCTGACGGTTCGCATCGCCACCAGCGACTACCTCGACCCGTGGTTCCTGCCCACCGTGGTAGCCCGGCTGCAGCGCGAGGCGCCGGGGCTGGTCGTGGAGATGGTGCCGCTGTCGGCCGACCTGGACTTTCGGCGCAAGCTCGAGCTCGGCGAGGTCGACCTCGTGGTGGGCAACTGGCTGCACCCGCCGGCCGAACTGCACCTGGGGCGGCTCATCAGCGACGAGGTGGTGTGCCTGGTCGCAAACGACCATCCCGCCGCGCGCCAGCCGCGCGCGTGGACGCGCGAGCGCTACCTCGCCAGCGCCCACGTGGCCCCGAGCGCGCTGCACGCCTCGTTCCCCAGCGTGATCGACGAGCACCTGCAGGGCCTGGGGCTGTCGCGCCGCATCGCGGTGCGCGCGGCGCACTTCGGGCTGATCCCGGGGATGGTGGCGCGCACGCAGCTGGTGCTCACCACCGGGCGCCAGTTCTGCGCCCGCGTGGCCGCCGGCCAGGGGCTGCGCATCGTGCCGTGCCCGGTGGACTTTCCGCCCATGGCCTACTACCAGCTCTGGCACGCCCGCACGCACCAGGCCCCGGCGCTGCGCTGGCTGCGCGAGCAGGTGCGCGACGTGGCGCGCGAGCTGGCGCGGGGGGTGTCGGCATGAGTGTGATCCCGGGCGAGCGCTTCGCCCTCAGGGGCGACCTGCTCGATTTCAGCGCCGATCCCGCCCTGGACGACCCGTCATCGCCGGCCGTGCGCTGGCGCCCCGCCCACTGGGTGCTGGTGGAAGACGGCCGCATCGCCGCCGTGCAGCCCGACGACCCGCCCGAGGGCTGGCCGCGCGCCGACCACGCGGGCGCGCTCGTGCTGCCGGGCTTCATCGACACCCACGTGCACAGCGCGCAGCTCGATGTGATCGGCTCCTGGGGCACGCAGCTGCTGGATTGGCTGCACACCCACACCTTCCCGGCCGAGCAGCGCATGGCCGATGCAGCCCACGCTGCGCGCATCAGCGCCACCTTCCTCGACGGCCTGCTTGCGGTGGGCACGACCTCGGCCTGCGTCTTCCCGACCGTGCACGCCACCTCGGTGGACGCGCTCTTCGAGGCGGCGCGGGTGCGCGGCATGCGCGTCGTGGCCGGCAAGGTGCTGATGGACCGGCATGCGCCGCCGGCCCTGTGCGACGAGCCCGACCCGGACGTGGCCGAGCGTGCCTGCCGGGAGCTGATCGAGCGCTGGCACGGCCAGGGGCGGCTGGCCTATGCGGTGACGCCGCGCTTCGCCCCGACTTCCAGCGATGCGCAGCTGGCGATGGCCGGGCGGCTGCTGGCCAGCACGCCTGGCCTGTACATGCAGACCCACCTGGCCGAGAACCTCCAGGAGGTGCAGTGGGTGCGCGAGCTCTTCCCGCGGGCGCGCAGCTACCTGGATGTGTACGCGCGCCACGGGCTGCTCAACGAGCGTGCCGTGCTGGCCCACGGCATCTGGCTCGACGAGGCCGACCGGCAGGCGCTGCGCGAGCACGGCGCGCACCTGGCTGCCTGCCCGAGCTCGAACCTGTTCCTGGGCAGCGGCCTGTTCGACTGGCCGGCCGCGCGCGACGCGGGCGTGCCCGTGAGCCTGGCCAGCGACGTGGGCGGCGGCACGAGCCTGTCGATGCGGCGCACGATGCTCGACGCCTACAAGGTGCAGGCGATGGCGGGCCGCCGCGTCAGTGCCTGGGCGCTGCTGCACGCGGCCACGCGCGGCGCAGCCCGCGCCCTGCACCTGGAGCGCGAGATCGGCACACTCGAGCCGGGTGGCCTGGCCGACCTGTGCGTGTGGGACTGGGCCATGGAGCCCGTGGCGCAGCGCCGCCAGGCCGTGGCGCGCGACCTGCACGAGCGGCTCTTTGCCTGGCTCACGCTGGCCGACGAGGCGGACCTGCGCGAGGTGCGGGTGGCCGGGCAGGTGCGCTGGGCGCGCGCCGGGTCCTTCCGCCCGAGGTCGGCCTCGGCCGATCACCCTGCGGGCTCATCCGCCGCGCGCTGAGGCGAGAATGCTCGACTCGCCCCCGCCGCCCGCCGTAGCCATGCTGCGACTCGAACTCGAAGGCATCACCAAGCAGTACCCCGCCGTCCGGGCCAACGACGGCGTGAGCCTGCGGGTCAAGCCCGGCGAGATCCACGCCGTGCTCGGCGAGAACGGCGCGGGCAAGAGCACCCTGATGAAGATCATCTACGGTGCGGTGCGCCCGGATGCCGGCACGGTGCGCTGGAACGGCCAGCCCGTGCAGGTGACGAGCCCCGCACAGGCGCGGGCGCTGGGCATCAGCATGGTCTACCAGCACTTCAGCCTCTTCGACACCCTCACGGTGGCGGAGAACGTGTGGCTGGGCCTGGACAAGTCGGTGTCGCTGGCGCAGGTGACGCAGCGCATCGGCGAGGTCGTGCACACCTACGGGCTGGAGGTGGATCCGGGGCGCCCCGTGCACTCCCTGTCCGTGGGCGAGCGCCAGCGCGTGGAGATCATCCGCGCGTTGCTGACCGACCCGCAGCTGCTCATCCTGGACGAGCCCACCTCGGTGCTGACGCCGCAGGCGGTGGACAAGCTCTTCGAGACGCTGCGGCGCCTGGCCGCTCAGGGCACCAGCATCCTCTACATCAGCCACAAGCTCGACGAGATCCGCGCGCTGTGCCACCACTGCACGGTGCTGCGCGGCGGGCGCGTGGCAGGCGAGGTCGACCCCACGCAGGAGAGCACGGCCAGCCTGTCGCGCCTGATGATCGGCGCCGAGCCGCCCCAGCTCAGGCACGAGGCGCGCGAAGCCGGCCCGGTGGTGCTGGCCGTGCACGGCCTGAACCTGCCGCGCCTGGACCCCTTCGGTGTGGACCTGCACGACATCCGGCTCGAGGTGCGCGCCGGCGAGATCCTGGGCGTGGCGGGCGTGTCGGGCAATGGCCAGCAGGAGCTGTTGGCGGCGCTTTCTGGCGAGGATGCCCGCGCGCCCGCGGCGGCCATCACGCTGGGCGGCCAGCCCGTGGGCAGCGACCCCCCGCGCAAGCGGCGCGACGCGCGGCTGCACTTCGTGCCCGAGGAGCGGCTCGGGCGCGGTGCCGTGCCCACGCTGTCGCTGGCCTCCAACACGCTGCTCACGCGCACCGAGACGGTCAGCGGCAGCGGCTGGGTGCGCCCAGCCGGGGTACGCGAGCTGGCCGCGCGCGTCATCGGGCGCTTCCAGGTCAAGGCTGGCGGCCCCGAGGCGCCGGCCCGGTCGCTGTCGGGTGGCAACCTGCAGAAGTTCATCGTCGGCCGCGAGATCGACGCCAACCCGGCCTGCCTCGTGGTGGCGCAGCCCACCTGGGGGGTGGACGTCGGTGCCGCCGCGCTCATCCGCGGCGAGCTGCTGGCGCTGCGCGATGCGGGCTGCGCCATCCTCGTCGTGAGCGAGGAGCTCGACGAGCTCTTCGAGATCAGCGACCGGCTCGTGGTGATCGCCCGCGGGCGCCTGTCCCCCGCCCTGCCGGTGGGGCAGGCAACGGTGGAGCAGATCGGCAGCTGGATGTCGGGCCTGTGGTCGCAGCAGGCGCAGGAGGCCAGCCGTGCCGAGGCTTGAGCCGCGCGCCGTGCCCTCGCAGGCGATGACCTTCGCCTCGCCGCTGATCGCGCTGGCGCTCACCGCCCTGGTGGCCGCGCTCATCCTGGCCGGCATGGGCAAGGATCCCGTGGCGGGGCTGCGCGTGATCTTCCTGGAGCCGCTGTCGTCGCGCCGGCAGATCAGCGAGGTGCTGCTCAAGGCCACGCCGCTGATCGTCATCGCGCTCGGGCTGGCGGTGTGCTACCGCTCCAACGTCTGGAACATCGGCGCGGAGGGCCAGTTCCTGCTGGGCTGCGTGGGCGGCGGGGGCATGGCGCTGTGGCTCACCACGCAGGGCATCGTGCTGCCCAAGGTGCTGGGCGTGCCCCTCGTGTTCGCGGCCGGCATGCTCGGCGGGATGCTGTGGGCGGCGATCGTGGCGCTGCTGCGCGACCGCTTCAACGCCAACGAGATCCTGGTGAGCCTGATGCTGGTCTACGTGGCGCAGCAGATGGTCAACGCGCTCGTGTTCGGCCCCTGGAAAGACCCGCAGGGCTTCAACATGCCGCAGTCGGCGATGTTCCACGCGAGCCTGCACCTGCCGCCGCTGCTGGAGCGCACGCGGCTGCACCTGGGCTTCGTGCTCGCGCTGCTGCTGGCCGTGGCGGCGCTGCTGTTCCTGTTTCGCACCTTCCGCGGCTTTCAGCTGCAGGTGGGCGGCCTGGCGCCGGCGGCGGCGCGCTACGCGGGGTTTTCTGCCCGCGGCGCGCTGTGGATCTCGCTGCTGCTGTCCGGCGCCCTGGCGGGGCTGGCCGGCGCCATGGAGGTGACCGGCCCCATCCGCCAGGTCACGCCCTACCTGTCCACGGGCCTGGGCTTCACGGCCATCATCGTGTGCTTCGTCGGGCGGCTGAACCCGCTGGGCATCGTGGCTGCCGGGGTGCTGCTGTCGCTGATGCTCATCGGAGGCGAGCTCGCCCAGTCGCGCCTGGGGCTGCCCAACGCCATGGCCAGCGTGCTGCAGGGCCTGCTGCTGCTGATCCTGCTGGGCTGCGACACCTTCATCGAACAGCGGCTGCGCTGGAGCCGCCCCGCGAGGCACGCCGCATGAACGAGACCGCGCTGCTCTTCAACACCGCGCTGGCCAGCGGCACCACGCTGGCGCTGGCCGCGCTCGGGCTGCTCGTGAACGAGCGCGCCGGTGTGCTGAACCTGGGGGCCGAAGGGATGATGCTGGTGGCGGCCGTGGCCGGCTTCGCGGTGGCCCTGACCACCGGCAGCGACACCCTGGGCTTTGCGGCCGCGGCGCTGGCCGGGGCCGCGCTGGCCGCGCTCTTCGGCGTGCTCGTGATCTTCCTGAACACCAACCAGTACGCCACCGGGCTGGCGCTGAGCCTCTTCGGCTACGGCCTGTCGGCCTTCCTGGGCGTGTCGATGGTCGGGCGCAGCCTGTCTTCGCGCGAGAACTACGAGGTGCCCTTCCTGGCGGACCTGCCCTTCGTCGGGCCCGCCTTCTTCACCCACCACCCGATGGTCTACGTGGCCATCGTCCTGACAGCGGCGATCGCCTGGTTCCTCTACCGCACCCGCTCCGGGCTGCTGCTGCGGGCCATCGGCGAGAACCCGGAGCCCGCGCACGCGCTGGGCTACCCGGTGCGGGCCATCCGCCTGGCGGCCGTGTGCGTGGGCGGGGCGCTGTGCGGCCTGGCCGGCGCCTACGTGTCGCTCGTGACGGCGCCGCTGTGGGTGGAAGGCCTGACGGCCGGGCGCGGCTGGATCGCGCTGGCGCTGACGGTGTTTGCCACCTGGCGGCCGGCGCGCGCCCTGCTCGGGGCCTACCTCTTCGGCGGCGTGACGGTGCTGCAGCTCAACCTGCAGGCCTCGGGCGTGCAGATCTCGAGCCACCTGCTGACGATGCTGCCTTACGTGGCCACGATCGTGGTGCTGGCGCTGATCAGCCGCAATGCCGCCTTCATCCGGATGAATATGCCCGCGTCGCTCGGCAAGCCTTTCAGGCCCGGCTCATAATCTTCGATTGGTTTCATTTCGTTTCAACCCGCAACCCGGAGAGCACACCGATGAACGAGTGGATTTCCCGCAACCTGAGTCGCCGCGTCTTCGCGGTGGCCGGCCTCGCTGCCGCCGCTGCCCTGGTGGGCTGCGGCAAGAAGGAAGAGGCCCCCAAGGCCGCTGCCCCCGCTTCCGCCCCGGCTGCGCCTCCTGCGCTGAAGGCTGCCTGGGTCTACATCGGCCCCGTGGGCGACGCCGGCTGGACCTTCGCCCACGACCAGGGCCGCAAGGCCGTCGAGAAGGAGTTCGGCGACAAGGTCAAGACGACCTTCGTCGAGAAGGTGCCCTATGCCGACGGCGAGCGCGTGATCCGCGACCTGGCCAGCCAGGGCAACAAGATCATCTTCGCCACGAGCTTCGGCTACATGGACGCCATGCTCAAGGTGGCCGGCGAGTTCCCGGATGTCAAGTTCGAGCATGCCACCGGCTACAAGACCGCGGCGAACATGCGTGTCTATGACGCTCGCTTCTATCACGATGCCTACGTGAGCGGCATCATCGCCGGCAGCATGACGAAGTCCAACACCCTGGGCTTCGTGGGCAGCTTCCCGATTCCCGAGGTGCTGCGCAACATCAACGCCTTCACGCTGGGCGCGCAGAGCGTGAACCCGAAGATCCGCACCCGCGTGGTGTGGGTCAGCTCGTGGTTCGACCCGGAGAAGGAAGGCGCGGCCGCGCAGGAGCTCATCAACAAGGGCGCCGACGTGCTGCTGCAGAACACCGACTCCACCGCCGTGCTGCAGACGGCCGAGAAGAACGGCAAGTACGCCTTCGGCTGGGACAGCGACATGAGCAGCTACGCGCCCAAGGCGCACCTGGCGAGCAACATCGTCGACTGGGGCCCGTACTACAGGAAGTCCATCAAGGAAGTGATGGACGGCACGTGGAAGGGCGAGCAGCGCACCATCTGGGGCAAGCCCGAGGGCCAGAACGACGTCATCAAGATGAATGAGGTCATCCCCGAGGCTGCGCGCAAGAAGGCCCAGGATGCCCTGGACGCCATCAAGGGCGGCACGCTCGACCCCTTCACCGGCCCGGTGGTGGACAACGCCGGCAAGGAGCGCCTGCCCAAGGGCGAGAAGGCCACGCAGGAGTGGAAGGACAAGGTCGACTTCTACGTCAAGGGCGTGGAAGGCAAGGTTCCGGCTGGCAAGTAAGGCCGCGCGGCATGGGGCCGCGCAACCGAGACCGCGTGCTTGACGCCGCGCAACGCCGCCCGCGACATTCGCCGGCGGCGTTTTTCTTTTGCGGGAGGATCCGAACATGACCGACCTGAGCGAGCCACCGGCGCAGCTGCGCTTCGAGGCCATCACGCGCGAGCGGCTGCCCGCGCTGCTGCGCGCGATGCCCAAGGCCGAGCTGCACCTGCACATCGAGGGCTCGCTCGAGCCCGAGCTCATCTTCCGGCTCGCGCACCGCAACGGCGTGGCGCTGCCCTACCCGAGCGTGGAGGCGCTGCGCGCGGCCTACGCCTTCACCGACCTGCAGAGCTTCCTGGACATCTACTACGCCGGCGCCAGCGTGCTGCGGCACGAGTCGGACTTCTTCGACATGGCCTGGGCCTACTTCGAGCGCGCGGCGGCCGACGGCGTGGTGCACGCCGAACTCTTCTTCGACCCGCAGACGCACACCGCGCGCGGCGTGCCGATGCGCGACGTGGTGGTGGGTCTCTCGCATGCCTGCGCCCGCGCGCACGCGGAGTTCGGGATCAGCGCCTCGCTCATCCTGTGCTTCCTGCGCCACCTCAGCGAGGAGGAGGCCTTCGCCACGCTGGAGGAGGCGCTGCCGTACCGGGAGCACTTCATCGGCGTGGGCCTGGACAGCAGCGAGCGTGGGCACCCGCCCGAGAAGTTCGCGCGCGTGTTTGCCCGGGCCCGGGAGCTCGGGCTGCACGCGGTGGCCCACGCGGGGGAGGAGGGGCCGCCGGCCTACATCGAGTCTGCGCTGGACGTGCTGCAGGTCGAGCGCATCGACCACGGCGTGCGCTGCACCGACAGCCCCGCGCTCATGCAGCGCCTGGCGCGGCTGCGCATGCCGCTGACCGTGTGCCCGCTGTCCAACGTGAAGCTGTGCGTGTTTCCGACGCTGGCCGCGCACAACCTGCCGCAGCTGCTGCAGGCCGGCATCTGCGCCACCGTCAACAGCGACGATCCGGCCTACTTCGGCGGCTACGTGGGCGACAACTACGTGCAGACCTTCGCCGCCTTGCCGCAGCTGGGTGCGCGCCAGGCCTGGCAGCTGGCAGCCAACAGCTTCGAGGCGAGCTTTGCGCCGCCGGCCCAGAAGGCGCGCTGGCGAGCGCAGCTCGACGCCTGCTTCGAGCAGGCGGCTGGCGCGCCCGGCTAGGCGCCGGCCGACAACAGCGCCTGCGTGGCCGCAGGCAGCGGATGCGGCCAGGCCAGGCCGAGGTGGGCGCCGATCATCCGCTTGACGGCCAGCGTGTCGAAGCGCTGGCCGAGGATGGCCTCGTGGTGGCGCTGCAAGGTAGGGGCGTCGGTGCGGCCGGCTTCGATGTCCAGCTGCGCCTGCAGCACCGCAGCGGCGTCGTCACGGGCCTGCCCGGCCTGCCCGGCGAAGGCCTGCGCGCCGGCCAGGTCGCCACACGCCCGCGCCACGCGCGCACTGGCAGCCATCAGCTCGGGCAGCCCGCGTGCCAGGGCCTCGGGAGCACTCGACAGGCGCGCGCCCCAGGCCTGCAACGCCTGGGCAGCCGCATCGGGCCCACCCTGTGCAAGGTGGGTCTCCACCACGAGGCCCTCCAGCGCCGCGTGCGGGCGACCCGCGGCGTGGCGCTGGCCGGCTTCAGTCCAGTGCCGGGCCAGCGCAATCTGCCCTTCGGTGAGTGCCATCCAGGCCAGCCACCAGCAGGCCTCGACGGGGTCGGCGTGCTCGTCGGCCAGCTGCAGGGTTGCGCCGGGTGAGGATGCCTGTGCGTGGGCCTCCAGGTAGGCTTGCAGCGCCTCTCGCGCCTGCTCGAAGCGGCCCGCGCGCGCGAGCACGCTGCCCGATGTGCAGGCCAGCGCTTCACCGGCGCGGGCCCACAGCGTGCCGGCCGCCTCGGCGGCTTCGGCCAGGCGCCCGGCCTGCACCCACGCGTCGAGCGCGGCCCGGGCCAGGCGGGGCAGGCAGGCGAGTTCGCGCAGCGCCTGGGCTGGCTGTGTACAGGCCTGGTGCAGCGCACGCTCGAGCACCTGCGCGCGTTCCGCTGCAGCGTCCGGGGGCAGCGAAATCGCGAGCTTGTAGGCGAGGTACAGGGCATCGGGCTGCTCGGCATGCGCCTGCCGCAGCAGCGCGAGGTTGCGCGCGAGCTTGCGCTGGCGCGCATCGGGTTGCACGTAGCCGTGGTCGGTGACGGTCACGCCGGAGTCCGGCCAATGGTGGCTGCCGATGTCGCACAGGCTGTCGGCCACATCCTCGTGCACGCGGCCGCGGTAGCGGATGCGCGGGTCGCGGCGCACGAGGCGAAGTGAGGGCAGGTGCTGCACCACGTGCTCGCGGCCGTCCGCATGTGGCGGGCCCAGGAGACGGATCGTCACGAGCTGGGCCAGGCAGTCCTGCCTGCGCACCGCTGCGGCCAGCGCCGCTCGGGCGCTGGCGTCGAGTTGCTGGTCGGCATCGAGCGTGAGGATCCAGTCGGCGCGGGCCGCGTCCAGCGCCACGTTGCGGGCAGCGGCGAAGTCGTCCTGCCAGCGGGTGTGCAGCACGCGCGCGCCAAGTGCTGCAGCCAGCTCCGGCGTGCCGTCGGTGCTGCCCGTGTCGACGACGACGATCTCCTGCGCCAGGCCGCGCACGGAGTCCACCAGGCCGGGCAGGTTGTGGGCCTCGTCGCGCGCGATCAGGCACACGCTCAGCGGCAGGGTTTCCATGGCGCAGTGCCCTTGGCCGGGTGCCGTGCGGCTAGACGTCCTGCAGCGCCTGCGAGAGCGCGTGGGCGTAGGGGCCGAAGGCGTAGGCGTCCATGGCCAGATCGCCGAAGGTCAGGCTCGCGTGGATGCGGCGTGGCGCCCAGTAGTGCCCGCCAGCACCCGCGGCCACGAACCACGGCAGCAGGTGCTCGTCGGTGGGATGCATCAGCGCGGCGTGCGGTGCGTGCTCGCGGTACTCGAGCAGCGCATCCCAGTCCGCCTCGGCGCTGCGCTGCATGAACCAGTCCCGAAAGGCCGTGCTCTCGGGCGTGGCCGGCCGGTCCACGGGCTGGCGGCCGTGCGCGAAGACGCGTGCGAGGTTGTGCGTGAGGCTGCCGCTGCCCATGACGAGCACACCCTCGTCGGCCAGCGGGGCCAGCGCCTGGCCGAGGGCGAACAGGCGCGCCGGCGCCCAGCTCGAGGGCCACGCCAGCGGCAGCACCGGCACATCGGCCTCGGGGAACATGTAGCGCAGGGGCGTCCACACGCCATGGTCCAGGCCGCCTTGCTCGACGGCATGCACCGGCCAGCCTGCGCGGCGCAGCGCCTGCCAGACCTCCTCGGCCAGCTCGGGCTCGCCCGGGGCGTCGTAGCGCAGGGTGTAGAGCCGCTCGTCGAAGCCGCCGAAGTCGTACACGGCCTCGTGCTGCGCAGCCGCGAGCAGCACCGGCTCGCGCGTGAGGCTGTGGGCAGAGATGGCCAGCACGGCTCGCGGGCGGCCGAAGGCGCGCTCCAGCGCCGGCCCGAGCCGCTGCATGAACAGGCCCGCCTCGCGCGGCTCGAGCGCCGTCATGGGCGATCCGTGCGAGACGAAGATGGGGGGGAGGGCAGGCCAGGTGCTCACTCGGGCATTCGACCGCAGGCGTCGGGCCCAGGCAAGGCCATCTCATTGAACACCAGCTTCAACATTCGAGAAGTGTCCTCAGCCCGTGCGCAGCAGCGACAGCGCCACCTCGGCGCTGCTGTTGGCCTGTGCCAGCATCGCACGGCTGCTGTCGGCCAGGATCCGCGAGCGCGCCATCGCCGCCGTCTCGGCGGCGTAGTCGGCGTCGGTGATGCGTGACTGCGCCACCTGCGCCTGCTCGCGGGCCGTGCCCAGGGTGTCGGCCACGCGCTCGAGGCGGCTGGCCACGCCCGCAAGGGTCGCCCGGTGGGCCGAGACCAGGTCCAGCGCGCCGTCCAGTGCCGACAGCGCGGTCGACGATGCACTCGCGGTGGACAACGACGTGCCCACCAGGCCCAGCGAGACGAGATCGGCGGGCGTCTGCTGCACCGTGACCTTCTCGACCGACCCGTGCACCGGGGCGTTGACCACGATCTCGGTCGGGCCGACACCCGGCTGGTTCACCCGGCTGGGCATGGCCGACCATGAGGCGTTGGCGTTGAAGCTGCCGCCACCGGCGACCATCACGATCAGCGGCTCCTTGACCTCGTCGATCAGGATGCGTTCGCCCGTCTGGCCGGGCGAGACAAGGCCGTCGTTGGGCGTGCTGTCGTGCCGGTCCCCGTCCCCGCTGTAGGTGATCGTCATGCCGTTCGTGGTGCCCGTCTGGCCGGCTGTCGGGGGATTGGAGGCGGGGTTGGTGTACGAGGTGCTGCCATCGAGCAGGCCCGAGGCGTCGTAGGTGGCAGTGGGCTGGAATCCGTTGTCCCGGGTGAAGACCTTGGCCTTCATCTCCGCAGAGGTCGTGACGCCGTTGTCCGTCCATGTCGAGTCGCCCAGGGGCGTGCCCGCCAGGTGGCGCCCGTCGCGGGTGAAGACCTGAATGTCGTCGTCGTAGCCGAAGGAGTCGATCTCGAGCACCACGTCGCGGGCGCCCGTGGGGAGGTAGGCCATCGGCTTGAGGCCCGATATCACGGAGATGAGCGTCGCCCCGCTGGAGGGAAAGACGTCCTGCACGTGCGGCGTCTTGCCGGCCACGGGCCCGATCAGGGGATGGATGCCGAAGATCGCGGTGCCGGTGGCGAGGTTGTCCAGGTCCTGCAGGATGCCCGCGTACTCCTGTGCGAGCGCGGCCCGGTCGCCGGGCAGCAACTGGCCGCTGGCGGCCTGCACGGCCAGCTCGCGGGCGCGCTGGAGCTTCTGTGCCACCTGGGCCAATGCCCCTTCGGCCGTCTGCACCAGCCCGATGCCGTCGTTCACGCCCTGCGCCACCTGGCGCGCGGCCGCCGCCTCCGTTCCCAGGCGCACGCTGATGCCCAGGCCTGCCGCATCGTCGCGTGCGCCGTTGATGCGCAGGCCCGAGGACAGGCGGGCCACGGTCGTGGCCAGCTCGGTCTGCGAGCGGTGCAGGTGGCGCGGCGCCGCCAGGGCGGACACGCTGGGATTCAGCGTCAAGGGCATGGTTGTGCGGCGGTGCGGGTCCCGGGAGCACCGCCGTGCCGCTATCCTCGAGAACTTGAGCCCTGACGGTCGCCGAAGAAGACCGGTGAATCCGGCCGTCTTGCGTGCCGCGACCTCACCACCCACCATGCACGCCTCCGCCCCCTCCGCCGTGCGCCTGGCCTGGCGAGCCGCACTGCGCGACCTGCGCGCCGGCGAGCTGCGCCTGCTGCTGGTGGCCGTCGGGCTCGCCGTGGCCGCACTCACGGCAGTGGGCTTCTTTGCCGACCGGCTCAATGCCGGGCTCGCGCGCGACGCGCGCCAGCTCTTGGGGGGTGACGCCGTGGTGGCCAGCGACCGGTCCACGCCCCCGGCGTTGCCCGCGCTGGCCAGGCAGCTGGGGCTGCGCACGGCCGAGACGGTGAGCTTCCCGAGCATGGGCCGCGCGCCGGAGGCGCGGGGCGGGGAGACCCGCCTCGTCTCGGTGAAGGCCGTCAGCTCGGCCTATCCGCTGCGCGGCCAGCTCGAGGTGAGCGAGGGCGGCCAGGCTGCGCCGCGTCGCGTGGCCGAGGCGCCTGCGCCCGGCACGGTGTGGGTCGACCCGCCATTGCTGGACGCGCTGGGCCTGCAGCTGGGCGACGAGCTGCTGCTGGGCGACGCGGCGCTGAAGATCACGCGTCTCATCCTGATCGAGCCCGACCGTGGCGCCGGCTTCATCGGCTTCGCCCCTCGGGTGATGCTGAACCTGGAGGACCTGGCGCGCACGGCGCTGGTCCAGCCCGCCAGCCGCGTGACGTGGCGCCTGATGGTGGCTGCCCCTCCCGGCAAGGAGGCGGCCGTGCCGCGCTTCGTGAAGTCGGCCGAAGGCGAGATCCAGTCGGCCGGGCTGCGTGGCGTGCGCGTGGAGTCGCTCGAGGCGGGGCGACCCGAGATGCGCCAGACGCTGGAGCGCGCCGAGAAGTTCCTGAACCTCGTGGCCCTGCTGGCCGCGCTGCTGGCCGCCGTGGCCGTGGGCATCGCCGCGCGTGACTTCGCGCAGCGCCACCTGGACGCCTCGGCGATGCTGCGTGTGCTGGGCCTGTCGCAGCGGCGCATCGCCCTGGCCTGGAGCCTGGAGTTCGGTGCGGTGGGGCTGGTGGGCAGCCTCGCCGGCGTGGCGCTGGGCTGGCTCATGCACCACGTGTTCGTGACGCTGCTGGCGGGCCTGGTGCGCGTGGAGCTGCCTGCGCCGAGCGCCTGGCCGGGCCTCTTCGGCGTGGGCGTGGGCATGACGCTGCTGCTGGGCTTCGGGCTGCCGCCGGTGCTGCAGCTGGCGCGCGTGCCGCCGCTGCGCGTGATCCGGCGCGACATGGGCGAGCTCAAGGCCGCCTCGGTGCTGGTGCTGGCCGCAGGCGCGCTGGGCTTTGCGGCGCTGTTGCTGGCGGTGTCCTCCGACCCCAAGCTGGGCGGCATCGCGGTGGGGGGCTTTGCAGTGGCGGTGGGCGTGTTCGCGGGGCTGGCGTGGCTGGCCGTGCAGCTGCTCAAGCGCCTCGTGGCCCGGGCGCATCCCCCGCGCTGGCTGCTTCTGGCCACGCGCCAGGTGGCGGCGCGCCCGGCCTTCGCGGTGCTGCAGGTCTCGGCGCTGGCCGTCGGGCTGCTCGCGCTCGTGCTGCTCGTGCTGCTGCGCACCGACCTCATCGACAGCTGGCGCCGCGCCACGCCGCCCGATGCGCCCAACCGCTTCGTCATCAACCTGCAGCCCGAGCAGGCCCAACCCTTCCGCCGGGCGCTGGAAGACGCCGGCGTGCAGCGCTACGACTGGTACCCGATGATCCGCGGCCGCCTGGCGGCGGTGAACGGGCGCACGGTGGGCCCGACCGACTACACCGAGGACCGGGCGCAGCGCCTGGTGGAGCGCGAGTTCAACCTCAGCCACGCCGGGCAGGTGCCGCCCCACAACCGCGTCGTGGCCGGCACCTGGACGGCCGAGGAACGCGAGGGCCTGAGCGTGGAGCGCGGCCTGGCGCAGACGCTCGGGCTCAAGCTCGGCGACCGGCTGAGCTTCGACATCGCCGGCCAGGCCGTGGAGGCGCGCATCACGAGCCTGCGCGAGGTGGACTGGGGCTCGATGCGGGTGAACTTCTTCGTCATCTTCCCCGTCTCGAGCCTGCCTGACGTGCCGCTGAGCTTCATCAGCGCCTTTCGCGCGCCGGCCACCCCGGGCTTCGACAAGGCGCTGGGGCGTGCCTTCCCGAACATCACCAACGTCGACGTCTCGGCCTCGATCGCCCAGGTGCAGGGTGTGCTCGACCAGGTGATCCGCGCAGTGGAGTTCCTGTTCGTCTTCACCCTGGCCGCCGGGCTCGTGGTGCTCTTTGCCGCGGTGACGGCCACGCGCGAGGCACGTGCGCGCGAGTACGCGCTGATGCGCGCCATGGGCGCCAGCGGCCAGCTGCTGCGCACCGTGCAGCGCGCCGAGCTCCTGGGCGTGGGCGCCCTGGCCGGCTTCCTGGCCTCGCTGGCGGCGGTGGCCGTGGGCTGGGCCCTGGCGCGCTACGCGTTCGAGTTCACCTGGAACCCCTCGCCCTGGGTGCCGCTGGCCGGAGCGGGCGCAGGCGCGTTGCTGGCACTGGCCGCCGGCTGGTGGGGGTTGCGAGAGGTGCTGCGCCGCCCTGTGGTGGAGACGCTGCGCCGGGCAGCGGCCGATTGAGCGGCGGCTCTGGAGTTCGGCCCGCCGCGGCCGCACAATCGCACCCGTGAAGGAATCGCCCGACGCCCGCCCGTCCACGTTCGCCACGACGCTGGGGGACCTGGACGCGCACCACGACCCGGCCTCGCTGCGCCAGCGCATGTCGGCGCTCACGCAGCACCTGCAGACGAGCGTGGAGGCCGAGCGCGCCGCGATCGCGCGCGAGATCCACGACGACGTGGGCGGCTCGCTCACGGCGCTGAAGTTCGACCTGGCCTGGATCGAGCGCCGCTCCCAGGACCCCGAGATCAGCCAGCGCGTGCACAGCGCCCTGGAGACGGTGACAGCCGCGATCGAGGCGAGCCAGCGCATCATGCACAACCTGCGCCCGGCCATCCTCGAGCAGGGGCTGGTGGCGGCGCTGCAGTGGATGACGCAGCGCTTCGAGCGGCGCACGGGCATCGAGACGGTCTTTCGCTCCAGCCACGAGACGCTCAAGCTGCCCCCCGGCGTGCCGCTGGTGGCCTACCGCACCGCGCAGGAGGCCCTCACGAACATCAGCAAGCACGCACACGCCACGCGCGTGAGCGTGGACCTCTCGGCCAGCCGCGGCATCCTGTCGCTGGAGATCACCGACAACGGCCGCGGGCTGCGCCCGGAGGACCTGGCCAAGGCACGCAGCTTCGGCATCCGCGGGCTGCACGAGCGCGCCGACACGGTGGGGGGCTGGATCGAGCTGTCCTCCACCCCCGGCCACGGCACGACGATGCTGCTGTCGGTGCCCATCGGCCGCAGCAGCACGAGCCCCGGCGACCTCGATGACGAGGACGCGCCGGCCGTCAAGCACGATCCTTCCTCGTGGGGCGAGCTGTGATCGACGTCATCCTGTGCGACGACCACGCGCTGATCCGGCGCGGCATCCGAGACACGCTGTCCGACGCCACCGACATCCGCGTCGTGGGCGAGGCGGGCGACTACGGCGAGCTGCGCGCGCTCATGCGCACGCAGCGCTGCGACGTGCTGCTGCTGGACATCAACCTGCCCGGGCGCAGCGGCCTGGACGCGCTGCACGCGCTGCAGGACGAGGGCGCGGTGGTGAAGGTGCTGATCGTGAGCATGTACCCGGAGGACCAGTACGCGATCCGCGCGCTGCGCGGCGGTGCGGCCGGCTACGTCAACAAGGGTGGCGACCCGCAGCTCATCGTGCAGGCCGTGCGCACCGTGGCGCAGGGCCGCAAGTACGTCACGCCCGAGATCGCGCAGATGCTCGTGGAGAGCCTCACCACGCCGGTGGTGGAGAACCCGCACGAGCGGCTCTCCGACCGCGAGCTGCAGACCCTCGTGCTGATCGCCTCGGGCAAGCGCCTGGCCGACATCGCCAACGACCTCATGCTCTCGCCCAAGACGGTGTCGGTCTACCGTGCGCGCGTGCTCGAGAAGCTGGGCCTGTCGAACAACTCCGAGCTCACCGTCTACGCGATCCGCAACGGGCTCGTGGGGTCCTGAGCGAAGCTCACCGCAGGCTGTTGAGCAGCCGCTCCATGGCCATCATGAAGGGCATCTGCATCATCGGCAGCGTGAACACCAGCCCGATGAGCCCCAGGCCGATCGTGATGGGAAAGCCCACCGAGAACAGCGACAGCTGAGGCGCCACGCGCGAGATCACGCCCAGCACGACGTTCACGAAGACCATCATCGCCACCAGCGGCAGCGCGATCCACAGCCCGGTGCCGAAGATCTCCGCCCCCCACTGGTGCGGCAGCGCCTTGCGCAGGAAGGCAAAGGGCTCGGGGCCGACCGGGAAGGCGGTGAACGAGTCCACCAGCGCCATCATCACGAGCAGGTGGCCGTTGACGACGATGAAGAGCCACGACACCGTGGTGTTGAACAGGCGCGAGGTGGTGGTGGCCTGGTTGTTCGTGACCGGGTCGAAGAACATCGCGAAGTTCAGGCCCATCTGCAGCCCGATGAGCTCGCCGGCGTACTCCACCGCCGCGAACACCACGCGCACCGCAAAGCCGATCGTCACGCCGATGAGCACCTGCTGCACGACGAGCATGAAGGCCAGCGGCGTGTCCAGCGCCACCACCGGCATGGGCGGCAGCACCGGCTGGGCGCTGAGCACGATCAGCGCCGACAGCGCCACGCGCACCCGCGCGGGCACGTTGCGCGCGCCCAGCATCGGCAGCGCCGTGAAGAGCGCGAGCGTGCGGATGAAGGGCCACAGCAGCGGCGTGATCCACGCCAGCAGCTGGGCCTCGGTGAAGCTGATCACGGCGCGATCGGGCGGGCCGGCAAGCGCCCGCCTCAGTTCACCACGCCGGGAATGGACAGCAGCATGCGGCGCAGGTATTCGACGAGCGAAGTCATCATCCACGGGCCGGCGATGGCCAGCACCGCCACCGCGGCGAGGATCTTCGGCACGAAGGACAGCGTCTGCTCGTTGATCTGCGTGGCCGCCTGGAAGATGCTGACCACCAGGCCCACCACGAGCACCACGAGCAGCAGCGGCGCGGAGACCATCAGCATCAGGTACAGCGCCTGCTGACCGGTGGAGAAGACGAGCTGGGCATTCATCGGGCGGCTTTCCGGTGCGGGGGTTCTAGGAGGTCACGAAGCTGGCCGCGAGCGAGCCGAGCAGCAGGTTCCAGCCGTCGGCGAGCACGAAGAGCATCAGCTTGAAGGGCAGCGCCACGAGCACCGGGCTGAGCATCATCATCCCCAGGCTCATGAGCGCGCTGGCCACCACCATGTCGATCACGATGAAGGGGATGAAGATCATGAACCCGATCTGGAAGGCGCTCTTCAGCTCGCTCGTGACGAAGGCGGGCACGAGCACGCGAAAGGGCACGTCCTCGCCCTTGGTCTGCTCGGGCAGCTTGGCCAGCCGGCTGAAGAGCTGCATGTCCGACTGGCGCGTCTGCTTGAGCATGAAGTCGCGCATCGGCCCCTGGCCGCGCTTGAGCGCCTCGTCGAAGCTGATCTCGTTCTTCGAGAAGGGCGTGTAGGCCTCGGCGTAGACCTTGTCCAGGGTGGGCGACATCACGAAGAAGGTCAGGAACAGCGACAGGCCCACGATCACCTGGTTGGGCGGGGCGGTGGGCGTGCCGATGGCCTGGCGCAGCAGCGACAGCACGATCACGATGCGCGTGAAGGCCGTCATCAGCAGCAGCACCGCGGGCAGGAAGCTCAGCGCGGTGAAGAAGAGCAGGGTCTGGATCGGCACCGAGTAGCTCGTGCCGCCGCCGCCCTGACCGATCAGCAGGGGCAGGTTGCTGCCGCCCGAGCCCTGGGCCCAGGCGCAGCCCGCGCCCAGCAGGCCGAGCAGGCCGAGCAGGGCCGTGGCGGCCGCACCTGCGCGCCGGCCAGCGATGCGGGTGGTGCTGCGGCGCATGGGCGCCAGGCGGGAATCAGCGCGCACCAGGCTCTCCCGTGCGGCCGCGCAGGCGGGCCAGCAGGTCACCGAAGGCGGGAGGCGCACTGGCGCCGGGCGCGCCGGAAGTGGCCGGCTCGTCCTGCGGCGTCATCACGTGCAGCGTCGAGATCGTCGAGGGCGTGACGCCCAGCACGAGCCAGCGGCGCTCGCTGCCCTGGCCGACTTCCACCGTGACGACGCGCTGCGAGCTCGACAGCGGCAGCACCCCCACGGTGCGCCCGCCGCGCGCGCTGCCGGCGCCGCCCATGGGCGTGCGGCGCACGAGCCACAGCGCCAGCGGGATCAGCCCGACGACGAAGACGAGTGACAGCAGCGGGCCGACGAAGGAGTCCATGGGGCGGGGCGAAGCCGTTGAGGGGGGTTACTGGCGGCTGAGCCGGCGCATGCGCTCGCTCGGGGTCACGATGTCGGTCAGGCGGATGCCGAACTTGTCGTTCACCACCACCACCTCGCCCTGCGCGATCAGGTAGCCGTTGACGAGCACGTCCATCGGCTCGCCGGCCAGCGCGTCGAGCTCGAGCACCGAGCCCTGGGCCAGCTGCAGGATGTGCTTGATCGGGATCTTGGTGCGCCCGAGCTCCACCGTGAGCTGGACCGGGATGTCCAGGATCAGGTTGAAGTCGTTGCCCGAGCCGTTGGGGATGATGCCGGAGCTGCCGAAGTTGGCAAACGAGGCGGGCGCCACGCTCTCCATCGGATCGGTCACGTCGCTGGCGGCGCCGGCGCCGCCTTCGTCCCATTCGTTCGACATCTGTGGTTCCTGTTGCGTGGTGGAGTGGGGTCAGTCGGCGGCCGTGGCCTCGTCGGCCGACTGCGGCAGCGCCTTCTTGTCTTCCTGGGCCCAGTTGTTCAGGTCAGCCGTGAGGATCTCGTTGACCCGCACGGCGTAGTGGCCGTTGCTCGTGCCGAAGTTGCACGAGAACACGGGCACGCCGTCGACCTTGGCCTCGATGTGGGGCTGCAGGTCGAGCTCGATGAAGTCGCCCGGCTTGAAGGCCAGCAGCTGCTCGACGGTGGCCGGCGCCTTGGCCAGCTCCGCCACCACCCGCACCTCGGCGGCCTGGATCTGGCTCTTGAGCAGGTTGACCCAGCGCCGGTCGGGTTCGGTGGAGTCGCCCTGGATCGTCGAGTACAGCGAATCGCGGATCGGCTCGAGCGTGGAGTACGGGAAGCAGATGTAGATCGCGCCCGTGGTGTCGCCGATGTCCAGCGTGTAGGTGGTGGACACCACGATCTCGCTGGGCGTGGCGATGTTGGCGAACTGCGGCTGCATCTCCGAGCGCTGGTACTCCAGCTCGATCGGGTACACGCCCGTCCAGGCCTTGGCGTACTCGGTGGAGATCACCTCCACCAAGCGCATGATGATGCGCAGCTCGGTGGCCGAGAAGTCGCGGCCCTCGATGCGGGTGTGGAACTTGCCGTTGCCGCCGAAGAGGGCGTCGATGACCGCGAACACGATGCTCGGGTCGCACACGATGAGCCCGTTGCCGCGCAGCGGCTTGACGGCCACGATGTTGAAGTTCGACGGCACGACGATGTCGCGCAGGAAGGCGCTGTACTTGTGCACCTCCGTGCCACCGATCGAGATCTCGGGGCTGCGGCGGATGAGGTTGAAGATGCCGATGCGCAGGTTGCGGGCGAAGCGCTCGTTGATGACCTCCATCGTGGGCATGCGCCCACGGACGATCCGCTCCTGGTTGGCGATGTCATAGGCCTTGACCGCCCCGGGCTTGTCGTCCTCCTCCTCCTGGGCGAGCATCTGGCTCTCGCCGCTGATGCCCTCGAGCAGGGCATCGATCTCCTCTTGCGACAGCAGTTGCTGGGTCATCGTGGCCTCGACGGACGCGTGTGGGGCTGGCTGGAGCGGGGCTTACTGGATGATCAGCGTGCTGAAGTGCACGGCCAGGATCGGCGGGGGCGGGGGTGCGTCGCGGCGCTTCTTGCGCGCGGCGGCCGCGCCGCTGGCGGCGGGCGCTGGCTCGAGCGCCGCCGTGTCCGCACCGATGGCCTTGAGGGCGGCTATATGCAGCTCGCGCGCCAGCAGCTCCTTGCCATCGATGTGGTTGATGTCGGCCGCCGTCTTGCGCGACAGCACGAAGAGCATGTTGTTGCGGATCACCGGCATGAAGCCGCGCACGCGGTCACCGATCTTGCCGTCCTCGACCTCCAGCGAAACCGTCATCTGCGCGTAGCGGTCGGCGTTGCGGTCGGCGAGGTTGACGGTGAAGGGGTCCAGCGGCACGAACACGGGAATCACGTTCGGGTTGCGCTTGGGGATCGGGCTCGGGTTGTCCTCGTCCTCCGCCTGCAGCTCGGCGATCAGCTTGGCCTGGTGCTGCTTCAGGAAGTAGGCGGCCACGCCGGCGCCTGCGCCCAGCAGCACCAACCCTGCAAGGGCGATCACGATCAGTTTCTTGGCCCCGCCTCGCTTGAGCAGGGGCACGTCGGTGGCATCGGACGCGATGGTCGCCATGGCTGGTCCTCGTTCGGTGGTCCGGCCGGCCCGCACGACGCGGCCCGGCCCTGGGTCACGCGGCCATTGTCAGGACCTTGAGGGTGCCGAAAGCGTGGAAAAGGGCACATGGAAGCCGCTTGATCCGGCCTCCCGGGTGCGGCGAGCCGGGCCCGCCGCCGGTGGACGGGCTCAGGCGAAGGTGTCCACCAGGCCGTTCACGCGCACCCGCCGGGCCCGCGCGGCCTGCAGCCCGAGGTCGCCCTCGGCGGGCGCCTGGGCGACGCCCGAGGCGGCTCGCCGGGCGGAGCCTTCGGCCCGCAGCGGCGCCTCGTTCGGCTGGCGGCCGTCTCGGGCCTGCTGGAACACGCCGCCGCCGGCCAGCGTGAAGCCGGCGTCCCGCAGCGCGCCGGCCAGCCCTGGCAGCGCATCCTGCAGCAGCTGCCGGGTCTGGCCGTTGTCGGCCACGAAGTCCACGCGCACCTGGGTGCCGTCCAGCGCGAGCTGCACCGCGATCGGCCCCATCTGCTCGGGGTTGACGACCATGCGCGCCTGCTCGATGCCGTTGCGCGCCAGCAGGCTGAGCTGCACCCCCAGGGCCCCGGGGAAGGCCGCGGAGTGGATCTCCGGGGCGAGCGCGAAGGAAGGGTAGGCCGACGACGCCGATGCCGTGTCGGGCGCACCGTGGGGCGAGGACAGGCCGGCCAGGCCCGAGAGGGCCTGCGCCGCGCCGAAGCTCGGGGCGGGAGGTGTCGGGGCGGGGGGGGCGACCGCGCTGCCGGACGCACCGGCCGCGGCAGCGCCCGTTCCCGCACCGGATGCGCCCGCGTGTTCGGCGGGGGAGGCGGAGTCCGCGGAGTCTGCGGCGGCCGCGCGCGCGGCCGCTCCAGTCAGCGAGCCGCCGGCCTGCGGTGTGCCGTCAGCCGGCAGGAGGGCTCCTGCCGGGCGGCTGCGCCCGGATGCGCCGGCCTTTGCATCGGCCTGCTCGGAGCCCGTTGCGTCGCCGGCTGGTTCACGCGCGCGGGTCGCTGCCAGGGCGGCATCGCCGGCAGGCGGCTGTGCGGAAGCGGCAGGGTCAACGGGTGCGCGCCCCGCCGGCCCGCTTCCCGCGCCAGCCACGGGTGCATTCGGGCTGCCGGCGGCCGGCGCAGCGCTCGGGTCGGCTGCGGGGGAGGGCGCGGCACCGGTGCCCGTGGCCTCCGGTGGGGGCGAGCCGGCCGCATCGCCGTCGGAGCGGGCCGCAGCTTCGGTGGGGTCGGCCCCCGCTTCCACTTCAGGAGCCTCCTCGGCAGCTTGTTGCGCCGCCTGCAGCTCGCGCCCGAAGGCCGTGCCGCGCGGGCCCGCGGGGGCGGAGCCGGGGGCACCGGCCGCTGCCAGTGCTCCAGCGGCCGAGGAGGCGGCCGGGCCGGCGGGGGGGCGGCGGGCGGCCGACCAGGCGCCATGCGCCAGGTTCGGGCCAGCGGGTTGCGCGGGAGACGGGCTGAGGCTGGGCATGGCGAGAGGGGCGGCGGAAGTCGTGTGCGAGGAAGGCGGGCGCGTCAGCCCGGGGCGAAGGCGCTGTCGGCGCTCAGGCGGTCATGCGGGGAGTCGGCATCGGCCTCGTCGAGCCCGCCCCAGGTGCTGGAGGAGCCCGACATCGCCCCGAAGCCGGCGCGGCGTGCCGCCTGCCAGCCCAGGCGCTGCGCGATCTCGTCCATCTCCTTGCGCCCCTGGCGCTCCTCGCGGCGGGCGTGCTCGGTCTCGCGCCGCTCGATGAGCTTGCGCACGGCGGCCGCGCGCGTCTCGGCGGCCACCAGCGCCGCGTGGCAACGCTGCACCTGGGCGTCGGCGCCGGCCACGGCGCCTTCCTGCTGCTCGATGGCCTGGTCGAGCTTGAGCATGAACTCGCGGTAGGTCCGCAGGATCTCCGGGCCCGCGCTCTGGCGGAACTGCTGCGTCCAGCGCGCGCCGTAGTCGCGGCGGTAGTCGACGAGCATCTGCAGCTGGTTGACGGCGCGCGCGCGCATCTCGAGCGCGCGCTGGTAGGCGAGCTGGGCCTCGTCACGCGCCGCCTCCTCGCGTTCGAGCAGGACGGCCAGGCCGTGGGTGTCGGGGCGGCTCATCGGCGCGCCTTCAGCCGCCGGCCAGCGCCATCAGCGCGCCCACGCTGTCGCCGAAGGTCGTGGCGTCGTGCATGTCCTGCTGCAGCAGCTGCACGATCTGCGGCTGCAGCCGCACCGCCAGGTCGAGTTCCGCGTCGTGGCCGGGCACGTAGGCTCCGAGCTGGATCAGGTCACGCGCCTTGTTGAAGCGCGCCAGCAGCTGCCGCACGCGGCGCGCGGCCTGCACCTGCTCGCGCGGGGTGACGGCCGTCATCACGCGGGAGATGCTGCGCTCCACGTCGATGGCCGGGTAGTGGCCCGCCTCGGCCAGGTCGCGCGAGAGCACGATGTGGCCGTCCAGGATGCCGCGCGCAGCGTCGGCGATCGGGTCCTGCTGGTCGTCGCCCTCGCTGAGCACGGTGTAGAAGGCGGTGATCGAGCCCACCCCGTTGAGCCCGTTGCCCGAGCGCTCCACGAGCTGCGGCAGCTTGGCAAAGCAGCTCGGCGGGTAGCCGCGCGTGGCCGGCGGCTCGCCGATGGCCAGCGCGATCTCGCGCTGCGCCATCGCGTAGCGCGTGAGGCTGTCCATCAGCAGCAGCACGTGCAGCCCGCGGTCGCGGAAGTGTTCGGCCACCGCGGTGGCGTAGTTGGCGCCTTGCAGCCGCAGCAGCGGCGGCGCATCGGCCGGTGCCGCCACGACCACGCTGCGCTGGCGCCCCTCTTCGCCGAGGATGTCCTCGATGAATTCCTTGACTTCGCGTCCGCGCTCGCCGATCAGGCCCACCACGATCACGTCGGCGGCGGTGTAGCGCGCCATCATCCCCAGCAGCACCGACTTGCCCACGCCCGTGCCGGCGAACAGGCCCAGGCGCTGGCCGCGGCCCACGGTGAGCATCGAGTTGATCGCGCGCACGCCCGTGTCCAGCGGCTGGCGGATGGGGTCGCGGTCCATCGCGTTGATGGGCCGGCGGTTCATCGGCTCGTCGTGCACGTCCGACAGCGGCCCGAAGCCGTCCATCGGTGCGCCCATCGCATCGATCACCCGCCCGAGCAGGCCGTCGCCCATCGGCAGGTGCAGGCCGCGGTCCTCGGTGCGGCGCCACGGGTGGTGGCGCTCGCCGAAACGGGGCGGCTGCTGCGGCAGCGACTTGGGCACGACGCGCGCGCCGCTGGTCAGGCCCTGGATCGCACCGGTGGGCATCAGGTAGGCGCGGTGGCCGCTGAAACCCACCACCTCGGCCGTGACAGGCGGATGCCCCGGCCCGATGACCTCGCACACCGAGCCCACCGGCACGCGTACGCCGGCTGCCTCCAGGGCCAGGCCCGTGACGCGCACGAGCGTGCCGCTGGAGGCGAATTCCTGCGGCATGGCGGCGAAGGCCTCGAGCTCGTCGAGGTAGCGTTCCCAGCGCTCGGCGCGGGCGGACAGGTCGAAGGTGGCGTGCATCGTGAGTCGCTAGGCTGCCTGCCCTCAGGGCCGGGCCGGGTAGGCGTCTGCGGCTGGTGCGGCGTCAGGTGCCGGCTGCGTGTCGTCGCGCTCGGCGCAGGGCCCGCTCACCTGCACGCCCAGCTGCGCCGTGGCCTGGCGCCAGCGGCGCTCGATCGTCGCATCGATCGTGTCGGCTTCCGACTGGATGGCGCAGCCACCACGGCCGATGGCCGCATCGGCCTGCAGCCGCGCACCGCGCGCCTGCAGCACCTCGCCGGCTCCAGCCTCCACCAGCGGCAGGTCTTCCGGGTGCACGCGCACGACCACATGGCGCACCCCGGCCTGGATCGTCGAGACCGCCTCGCGTGCGAGCGCGGCCACGACCTCGGGCTGCACGGTCAGCTCGTGGCGCAGCACCTGGCGTGCCAGCAGCGCACCCGTGCGGGCCACGCAATCGGCCATGCGCCCCTCGAGCGTCTGGAATTGCGCATCGAAGGCATCGACGAGCTCGCCCACGCGCTGGCTCGTCTGCTGCGCGTAGCTCGCCTTGAAGCTCTCCAGGGCCGCCAGGCCGTCGCGGTAGCCCTCCTGGTAGGCCTGCTGGCGCGCCTCGGCGATCATCGCGCGCCACTCCTCGGCGGTGGGCGGGGCACTGGTGGCGCGCGGGTGGGCGCGGCGCTCGGCCTGGTCGATGTCGCCGAGCTTGAAGCGCTCGTAGTTGCCCAGCTCCTCGCGCGGGATGAAGCGCGCATAGGAGGCGGCCGACTTCGTCCCCTGCGGGGGCGGCACGTTCGGGAACAGGCGCGATTTAGACGAACTGGTCATCGCCACCGCCCGGAAGCTGGATCTGGCCCTCGTCGACGAGGCGCCGCACGGTCTTGAGCATCTCCTTCTGCTCCGTCTCCACCTCGGAGACGCGGATCGGGCCGCGTGCCTCGAGGTCTTCCTGCAGCGTCGCGGCTGCGCGGGTGGACATGTTGCGGAAGATCGTGGTGCGCAGCTCGGGCGTGGCGCCCTTGAGCGCAATCACGAGCGAATCCATCTGCACCTCGCGCAGCAGGGCCTGGATGCTGCGGTCGTCCAGCTTGACGATGTCGTCGAAGCTGAACATGTTGTCCATGATCTTCTGGGCCAGGTCCGCGTCGTTGTCGCGCACGTAGTCGAGCACGTTCGTCTCGATCGAGGTGCCGAGCTGGTTGAGCACCTCGGCGGCCGCCTTGACGCCGCCGTATCGGTTCTTGCGCGCACGGTCGCCGCCCGAGAGCATCTTGCTGAGCACCTCGTTGAGGTCCTTCAGGGCCATCGGCTGGATGCTGTCGAGCGTGGCGATGCGGATCAGCACCTCGTTGCGCTGGCGGTCGGAGAAGTGGCGCAGGATCTCGCTGGACTGCGCCGTCTCCAGGTGCACGAGGATGGCCGAGACGATCTGCGGATGCTCGTTGCGCAGCAGTTCGGCCACCGACTGCGGGTCCATCCACTTCAGGCTCTCGATGCCCGTGACGTCGTTGCCCTGCAGGATCCGGTCGATCAGCAGGTTGGCCTTCTCCTCGCCCAGCGCCCGTTTCAGCACCGCGCGCACGTAGGCGTCGCTGTCGGGCAGCAGGATGCCCGACTCGTCGGCGAGCTGGTTGAGCTTGTCCAGCGCGTTCTCGTAGCGCTCCTTGGGCACGGCCGAGAGGCGCGCGATCGTCTCGCCGAGCTTCTGCACCTCGCGCGGCAGCAGGTGCTTGAAGACCTCGGCGGCGCACTCCTCGCCGATGGCCATCAGCAGGATGGCGGCGTCCTCGACGCCGACGTACTCACCACTCTGGGTCAGGGAGTTGGCCACTTCAGGTCCCTTCCTTGGTCGGCGGCGTCATCATCTGGCGCAGGATGTGCGCCACGGCCAGCGGGTTGTGGCGGGCGAAGGCGCGCGCGGAAGCCACCTTGTCGCTCTCCTTGATGCCCATCATTCCGAGCGGGTCGTTGCCTGCCTGCGCCTGCTCGATCGGGTTGTCGATCACCTCGGTCACGGTCGAGCCCGGCGGCGTGGGCGGCGGCGCGAGCAGCAGCTTCAGGGCCGGGCGGATCAGCGTGATGACGATCAGCATGCACACGAAAGTCACGGCAGCGGGCACCGCGATGCTGCGCACCGTGTCGACGACCCAGGGATCCTTCCAGAACGGGACATCCTCGATCTTGGGCGTCACCTCGGGGCGGAAGGGCGTGTTGACGACGCGAACGGAGTCTCCACGGTCCTGCTTGTAGCCCACGGCCTGCTGCACGAGCGCCGTGATCTTCTCCATGTCCTCGGGGGCGAGCGGCACGACGCTCGTCTTGCCCTTGGCGTCCGTCACCGTCTTGTGGTTGACGACGACTGCCGCCGACAGACGCTTGATCGTGCCGCTGGCGTTGCGCGTGGTGCGCTGCGTGCGGTCCACCTCGTAGTTGGTCGTCGTCTCGCGCCGGCCGTTCGAGTTCGCGCCGGCCTGGGCGGCCTGCAGCGGCTGCGTGGCCCCCGCGGCCGGGGCGGTGGCCGGGGTGGGGGCCTGGTTGCTCTGCGCGCCGGGCACGCCCGTGGGCGGGGCCGCGCTGCCCTGGGAGGCCTCGAGCGTCTGCTGCTGGCGCACGGTGGCCCTGGCCTGCTCGCCCTGGTTCGGCTTGAACTCCTCCACCACCGACATCGTCTCGGAGAAGTCGAGGTCGGCGGTGATCGTGGCGCGCAGGTTTTCGCGGCCCACCACCGGCTCGATCAGCTCGAAGACGCGGCGCTGCAGCGCGGTTTCCACCTGCTGCACGTACTGCAGCTGCTGCGCGTCCAGCCCGGGCGAGCCCGATTCGGGGTCGGGCGAGGTCAGGAGCGAGCCGCTGCCGTCGGTGACCTTGACCGCACGCGGATGCAGCTCAGGCACGCTGGCCGACACCAGGTGCACGATGCCGGCGAGCTGGGCACGGTCGAGCGTGCGGCCGGTGTGCAGGTGCACCACGACCGAAGCCGAGGGCTTCTGCTGTTCCCGGAAGAAGCCGTTTTGCTGCGGGATGGCCAGCATCACCTTGGCCGACTCGACCGCCGAGAGGCTGCCGATCGTGCGCATCAGCTCGCCTTCCAGGGCGCGCTTGATCGACACGTTCTCGCTGAGCTGCGTCTGGCCGAACTTCTGCTTGTCCAGCAGCTCGTAGCCATCGATGGCGCTGCGCGGCAGGCCGGCCGAGCTCAGCTTCATGCGCACTTCGTGCACGCGGTTGCTGGCCACCATGATGGCGCCCGTGCCTTCGGCGAGCTTGTAGGGCACGTTCATCGCGATCAGCTGCGCGAGGATCGCGCCGCTGTCGCGCTCGCTCACGCCGGCGTACAGCACCCGGAAGTCGGGCCGGTTGGCGTGCATCAGCAGCGCGATGGCGATGGCCACGAGGGCGGCCACACCGGTGGCCAGCGTCAGCAGCGGCTTGAGCGGCAGGGTCGCCAGCCGGGATTTGAAAGCCTGGGGCTCGGCCACCACGGGGTTCGGGGCGGGGATCGTGGTGGCGAGGGCGTTTTCCATGTCGGTGTCCGCTGAAGGCCAGCCCGGAGGGGGCCGGCGATATCGGTTGCCCGAGATTGTTCTTGAGGCCCCCCGGCTGCCAAGACCCAAGAAGGCGCCCAAATGCGGATCAGTTCACGGCATGGCGGGCTGGCTTCGCCCTCTACAGTGCGGTTCCCCGGGCTGGCGCGTGGCCGGCCGTGGAGCAAGCCCCATGGACGTCCGAATCAAGCCCTTCGATTTCTCTCAGGCCGTGGCCCGGGCCGGGCTGCGCCTGGACGGCATGCCCGCGGCCGGGCCGGGTGCGGCAGCCAAGGTGGGTGGCGGCGAGAGCTTCTCCACCGCCATGAGCCAGGCGCTGAAGTCGGTGAGCGCGGCGCAGCGCGAATCCTCGCGGCTGCAGCGCGAGGTGCAGCTGGACAACCCCACCGTCAGCATCGAGCAGACGATGGTGGCCATGGAGAAGGCGTCGCTGGGCTTCCAGGCGGTGCTGCAGGTGCGCAACCGCCTCGTGTCGGCCTACACCGACATCATGAACATGCAGGTCTGAGCCCTGGCCGGGCCGGGTGCCCGGTGGCCGGTGGTCGGCCTCAGGTGAGCGACATCAGGCGCCGGCGCTTCTGCATCATCTCGATGTAGCGCTGCAGCGCCTTGCGTCCGGCCACGTCCAGCCCTTCCCACTCGCAGCCCAGCCGTACGCCGCCGCCGCCGCGGATCTCCGCGACATGCCGCACGGTGAGGGTGGCCGAAAAGCGAGCCTCGGTGTCGAGCTCGAAGCGCACCTGCTGCATCACGCTGCCGGACCGGATCGGGGGCGTCTCCGGAGGCACGAGCAGGCCGCAGCCGCCTTCGCTCACGTCCAGCACCCGCAGCGCCACGCTCAGCTCCGGGCGCCCCGGGTGCCGCCCCAGCCCGCGCGGGGACTGCCGCGGATCCGTGCGCACGCGGAAGAACTCGCGGCGCTGGAAGCGGTAGACCTGCATGGGCACGCTGCACATCAGCGCGCTTGCACGCACGCCCTTGACGAGCGTGAGATCCGTCACGTCGAACTGCAGCTTGACGTTCTCGAGGTAGGCCACGGCCACCGCCCGGCCCTTGGCCAGCAGGTCCTTCAGGCCGGCGATGTTGTCGCCCGCGCTGAAGCTGATGCGCCGGGTGGCGGTGTCCAGCGCCCACAGCGTCGTGCAGTAGGGCTGGCTGCCGGTGGGTGGGGTCAGGTTGATGGGTACGCTGCCGTCGCGCAGCTGCCGCAGCGCCGCCACCACCTCTGTCGGGGAGGTGACGCGGAACTCGAACCAGGGGTCGTCGCTCGAGCCGCCGTCCAGGGCGGCGGGCATCGTGTCGAGAAAGAGCTGGGTACCCATTCTCAGTGCACCGTCTTGGGCTTGCCCGCCACGAGCTGGTCGATCTCGGCCAGCCAGGGCTCGGCCAGGTGGCGGATCTCGGCGTCGTTGATCAGGATGCGCTGCATGATGCGCGACTTGGCCTTGGCCGTGTCGCCATCCAACGGCACGTGGCGGGCGGCGTGCTTGAGCTGGCTGATCAGCAGCACGCAGGCGCCTTCGAGCTTGACCACCTGGTCCCAGTCGCCTGTCCGAGCAGCCGCGAGCATGTCGGCGCTGGCGCGCTCGATTGCCTCGTAGTAGTTCATGAGTTCGGTCTGCATGGGTGGCCTGTGGGTGGGAGAGGAGTTTCTCCGGTGGCGCTTTGCTCTATATCGGCACGAATTCAGCTGGCCTGAGCCTGGCCGGGCCGAATGGCCGCCCAGGCTTCCTGCAGCGGGCGCATGATGGCGGCGCACTCGTCGAGCAGTTTCTCGTCGTTGCGCAGGTTGGCCAGCGTGAGCTGCTTCGTGACGAAGAAGTAGAGGTCGTTCAGGTCACGCGCGATGTCCCCGCCCGTCTTCGGGTCGAGCGCGGCGCGCAGGCCCTCCTCGATGATGCGGATCGCCTTGGTGATGGCGGCGCACTTGGGCTCGATCTCCCGGGCGCGCATCGCGCCTCGCGCCTTGGCCAGCTCGGCGAAGAAGCCGTCGTACAGCATCTCGATGAGCTTGTGCGGGTTCGCGTTGCCGTGGATCTGGCTGTCCAGGTTCACCTGGTTGTACAGGCCGGCCATTCGGCGGGCGGAGGCAGCGGGAGAGGCGTAGGCGGCGAACATGGGCGGTGTGTGGGGGGGG
>JBBAPJ010000017.1:0-1526 GCA_040400855.1 Rubrivivax sp. | reverse complement strand
TGCTGCAGCAGCCGCTTGCGCGTGCGCTCCACCCGCTCCTCGACGTTCGCCTGGTCGGTCTCGTTGCGCTTCAGGCGCGAGCGCAGCCCTTCGGTGCGGCTGGTCACGATGCCGCTGGAGGCCGTCAGGTTGTCCGCCACATCGCGGATGCGCAGTGCCAGCCCGCGCGTCGTCGTGCCGGAGGCCGCGACGTTGGCAAAGAGCTTGCTCAGTTCCGCCGGCTTGGCCAGCGCATCGTTGATGGTCGCGTCTTTCACGCTCAGGGCGCCGGTGCCATCCATGCTGAAGCCGATCGCGCTCAGCGTCTGGTACACCGACGAGGCCGTGTTCGTCTCGCGCAGCGCGTTGCGCATCTGCGCACGCACCGAGAGGGCGCCGCTGTCGCCTTGCAGCGGGGCGCCCCGCTTGGTGTTCTCGTCGTACTTGGTCTGGTCGACGAGGTAGCTGTTCAGGGCGTTATAGGCCGAGATGAAGCTGTCGATGGCCTTGCGCTGGCCATCGGAGTCGGCGCTCACCGTGACGTTGAAGGGGCTGGCGCTCACGTTGGCCAGCGTCAACGTCACACCCGTGGGCGCGTCGGTGACGGTGTTGGTGGAGGCCGTGATGGTCACGCCATCGACCTTCACCTGCGCATCCTGGGCGGCCTGCATCTGGGTGAGGGTGGACAGCTGCGCGGGCAGCCCGGTGCTGCCCGTGGTGGAGATCGTGTTGGCCGCGCCCGTGGTGTTGCTGCGCAGCATCAGGTAGGCGCCCGTGACGCCGCCGATCGTGCCGGTGACGATGTTGGCCGTCACGCCGGCGCCTGCGGCATTGATCTTGTCGCGCAGGGTTTCCACGGTGTCGGTGGCCATGAAGGCGACGTCCTTGGCTGTGGCGCCCGCCACCGACAGCTTCAGCGTGCCCGCCGAGCCGAGCGCGGTGGTGGAGTTGGTGAAGGCCGCCGAGCGCACCTGGTGCGCCTTGGCCAGCTGCGTGACTTCCACCTGGTAGACGCCCGGCGCGGCCGTGCCGCTGCTGGAGGCGTTGGCCGCCGTGGTGTCGCTGGAAAGGGCCGTGGTCGACGTCCACAGCGAGGCCTGGGCGAGCTTGTTGGCCGCATCCTCCACGCTCGAGACCAGGCTGTTCACCTGCCCGTAGGCCGAGATCTTCGTCTGGATGGACGAGGCGGCCGACTTCAGCTTGTCGATCGGCTGGCGCTCGATGGCCACCAGCTGCGAGACGATGCTGTTGATGTCCAGGCCGCTGCCGAGGCCGGGGGAGGAGATGCTGGCCATGTCTGGGGGATCGGCTGAACGGTGTTTTGAACCCGCTTGTCGGTCTTATCGACCGGAATCCGAAGAACTTGAGCCCCGCGGGCCGGGAAGGCGCGCGGGGTCGAAGTCCGAACCGTCTGTCAGGTCAGTTGCGCAGGAGCGCCAGCACCTGCTGCGGCAGCTGGTTGGCCTGCGCCAGCATCGCCGAGCCGGCCTGCTGCAGGATCTGGGCGCGCGAGAGGTTCGCGGTTTCGACCGCGAAGTCGGCGTCCA
>JBBAPJ010000016.1:0-40409 GCA_040400855.1 Rubrivivax sp. | reverse complement strand
TCGCCTGCATGTCGCTGGTGGCGCTGGCCGCGGGCGTGCTCAACACCTGGCGGCGCTTTGCCGTGCCGGCGGCCACGCCGGTGCTGCTCAACCTGGCCTGGATCGCAGCCATCCTGGTGCTCTCGCCGGCTTTCGAGCGCGCCGGCATCGAGCCCATCTACGGCCTGGCCGCGGGCGTGCTGGTGGGCGGGGTGGCGCAGCTGGCGCTGCAGCTGGCCGCGCTGCGGCGCATCGGCATGCTGCCGCGCATCGGGGTGTCGGTGCGCGCGCTGCGCGCGGCGTGGTCCCACCCCGGGGTCACGGCGGTGCTGCGCAACATGGCGCCTGCGCTGCTCGGCGTGTCGGTGGCGCAGGTGTCGCTGCTCATCAACACACAGATCGCCTCGCACCTGGGTGCGGGGGCGGTGTCGTGGTTGACCTATGCGGACAGGCTGATGGAGCTGCCCACGGCGCTGCTGGGCGTGGCGCTGGGCGTGGTGCTGACGCCGCAGCTGTCGGCGGCGCAGGCGCGCCAGGATGCGCCCGGGTATTCGGCGCTGCTGGACTGGGGGCTGCGCCTGGCGATCCTGCTGGCCGCACCCTGCGCGGTGGCGCTGATCGTGTTCCCCCAGCCCCTCGTGGCGGTGATCTACCACCTGGGCAGGTTCAGTGCCGCCGACGTCGCGCAGACAGCCTGGGCCGTGATGGGCTGGGGCCTGGGCCTGATCGGGCTGATCGCAGTGAAGATCCTGGCCCCCGGCTTCTACGCGCGCCAGGACCTGCGCACGCCCGTTCGCATCGCGGTGGCGATGCTCGTCGTCACGCAGGTGCTCAACGCCCTGCTCGTGCCGGTGATGGGCTTTGCGGCGCTGTCGCTGTCCATCGGCATCGGCGCGCTGCTCAACGCCCTGCTGCTGCTGCGCGGCCTGCTGCGCATGGGTGCCTACGTGCCGCGCGCGGGCTGGTGGGCCTTCGGCCTGCGCGTCGGGCTGGGCTGCCTCGTGCTGGGCGCGGGGCTGGCGTGGGCGGGCCAGGCGCTGGACTGGATCGGCATGGGTGTGCGCCCCTGGCTGCGCGCGGCATGGATGGCCGGGGTGCTCTCGGGCGTGGCGGTGGCCTACTTCGTCGTGCTGAGGCTGGCCGGGCTCGACTTGCGTGCCTTCGCCCGGCGCTCGGTGGACGACCCTACACTCCGCCCATGATCGCGTGCACCCGCCGAGGAGCCAGGCGTTGAGCGGCTGGCCGCTGCAGCCACCCACCGCGCTCGAGTACTTTGCGGCGCTCGTGGCCGACGATGTCGGCCCGGCGCTGCTGGAGGCGGCCGTGCTCGTCGCGCAGGACGACTACCCCGGCCTGGACGCGCAGGCGGTGCTGTGCGACATCGACGCCCTGGGCGAGCGGCTGGCGCGGCGCATCCCGGCCGACGCGGCGCCCATGCAGCGGCTGCGCCAGCTCAACCGCTTCTTCTTCGACGAGCTCGGCTTCCAGGGCAACGTCAACGACTACTACGACCCGCGCAACAGCTACGTGCACGAGGTGCTCGCCACGCGGCGCGGCATCCCGATCACGCTGGCGCTGCTGTACGCGGAGCTGGCCACGCACGCGCGGCTGCAGGCGCGTGGCGTGGGCTTTCCCGGGCACTTCCTGGTCAAGCTCAGCCTGCCGCGCGGCGAGGTGGTGATCGATCCCTTCACCGGCCAGTCGCTGTCGCGCGAGGACCTGGAGGCTCGGCTGCAGCCCTACCGCCGGCGCCAGGCGCGCGAGGCGGGGGTGGAGCTGCCGCTGGCGCTCTTCCTGCAAGGGGCTGCGCCGCGCGACACGCTGGCGCGGCTGCTCTACAACCTCAAGGAGATCCACCGCGGTGCACAGGACTGGCGGCGCCTGGTGGGGGTGCTCGACAGGCTCGTGATCCTGCTGCCCGAGCGCTGGGAGGAGCGGCGCGACCGGGGTTTGGCACTGCTCGAGCTCGGCCGCCCGGACGGGGCGGCCCATGACCTCTCGGCCTACCTGGCGCACCGTGCCGACGCGCCCGATGCGCAGGCGGTGGGCCGGCACCTGGCCCGGCTGCAGCGCCCAGGCGGGCGGCAGCTGCACTGATCCGCCCATGAAGCAGGTGCCCCTCGCACTCGGCCTGGAGCCGCCGGCCCTCCACTTCCCGGGCATTCGGCAGGTTCCGCTGGACCTCGGGCTGGAGCCGCCCCGCGTCGACTTCTCGAGCTTCGTCCCGGCAGGCAACGAGGCCTTGCTGCAGCATCTGCAGCAGCCCGGAAGGCTGCACACGCCCGTCTACCTGTGGGGGCCGCGCGGGTGCGGCAAGACGCACCTGCTCAAGGCCTGGCTCGAGCTGGTTCGCCAGCGCGGTGCGCGGGCCGGCGTGTTCGACACGCAGGGCGCGCGGGTGCGGGCAACCGACGCCCGTGCCGTCGAGCCGCAGCTGACCGATCCGGCGCTGGCCGACCTGCCGGCCGTCGACTCCGACTGGCAGGCGCTCGTGGTCGACGACGTGCACCGGCTCGATGCCGCCGCACAGCAGCGGCTCTTTGCCTGGCTCGTGGAGGCGCAAGGGCAGGGGGTGGCGTGGCTCGCCGCAGGCGAGCTCCCCCCGGTGGACCTGCCGCTGCGCGACGACCTGCGCTCGCGCGTGGGCTGGGGTGCCGTCTACGAGGTGCAGCCGCTGGCCGATGCCCACGTGCGCGCCGTGCTCGGTCGCGAGGCATCCCGTCGTGGCTTCGCACTGGGCGACGAGGTGGCGGACTACCTGCTCAACCGCTTCGCACGCGACCTGCCCTCGCTGATGCGGCTGCTCGACGCGCTGGACGGTTACGCACTCGCGCGCAAGCGTGCCGTGACCGTGCCGCTGCTGCGCGAGATGCTGGCCGAGGTCGAGTCCTGAAGCCCGTGCCCACACGAAAGGCTGCGTCTTGAGGCTGGCCCTGTTCGACCTGGACGGCACCTTGCTGCCGATCGACTCCGACCACGCCTTCGGCGAATTCATGGTGCGCATCGGCTGGGCCGATGCGCAGGAGCACCGCCGGCGCAACGACGCCTTCTACGCCGACTACCAGGCCGGACGCCTGGACATCCACGCCTACATCGAGTTCGCCACCTCCGCCTGGCGCGAGCGGCCGGCCCAGGCACTGGCCGAGGCCTCGGCGCGCTTCATGCGCGAGGTGGTGCAGCCCGTGCTGCTGGAGCCCGCACACGCGCTCGTGCGGCGCCACCGCGAGGCTGGCGACACGCTGGCCATCGTCACCTCGACGAACGACTTCGTCACCGCTCCCATCGCGCAGGCGCTGGGCATCCCGCACCTGCTGGCCACCGAACTCGAGCGCGACGCTGCGGGGCGCATCACCGGCCGCGTCCGCGGCACGCCTGCGTTGCGCGAGGGCAAGGTCGCGCGCGTCGAGCACTGGCTGGCCGGGCTGGGCACGACGCTTGCAGACTGCCCGTACAGCACCTATTACGGCGACTCCACCAACGATCTGCCCCTGCTCGAGCAGGTCACGCATCCGGTGGCCACGAATCCGGGGCCGGCGCTGGAGCGCCTTGCGGCGCAACGCGGCTGGCCCGTCCTGAGGCTCTTCCCATGATCAAGAAGTTCATCCAGCGTCTGCTCGGGCAGTCCGACGCGCCCGCGGCCCCGCCGCCCCCGCCGACGCCTGTCCTGGGCACCCGGCGCGAGATACCGGCGGCCGAGCACGGCATCGACCCCTCGCTCCTGGACGAGCGCGCCGTGCGCGTCGTGCGCACGCTGCGCGAGGCCGGCCACGAGGCCTACGTCGTGGGCGGCGCGGTGCGCGACCTGCTGGTGGGCCGGCGCCCGAAGGACTTCGATGTGGCCACCGACGCCACGCCCGAGCAGGTGAAGGCGCTGTTCCGGCGCGCGTTCATCATCGGGCGGCGCTTTCGAATCGTGCACGTCGTCTTCGGGCGCGGACGCGAGCACGAGGTGATCGAGGTCTCGACCTTTCGCGCACTGCTGGATACCGAGGCCGCCGAGCAGGTGCAGGGCAACGAGAAGACCTCGCGCAACGAGCTCGCCGGCAAGGCGCACGTCGTGGACGCCAGCGGCCGCGTGCTGCGCGACAACGTCTGGGGCCCGCAGGTGGAAGACGCGGCGCGGCGCGACTTCAGCGTCAACGCCATGTACTACGAGCCGCTGACGCAGACGCTCGTGGACTACCACGAGGGCCTGGCGGACGTGCGCGCGCGCGTGCTGCGCATGATCGGCGACCCCGCCACGCGCTACCGCGAGGACCCCGTGCGGCTGATCCGCGCCGTGCGCTTCGCCGCCAAGCTCGGCTTCACGCTCGAGGCGCGTACGCAGGCTCCTGTGCGCGAGATGGCCCCGCTGCTGGCCAACGTGCCGGCCTCGCGCCTGTTCGACGAGATGATCAAGCTGCTGCAGACGGGCCACGCGATCGCAAGCCTGCAGGAGCTGCGCCGCCAGGGCCTGGAGCGGGGCGTGTTCCCGGTGCTCGATGCGGCACTCTCGCCGCTGGAGGGCGAGGCCGGTGCCCGGCGCGACCGCTTCGTGCGCCTGGCACTGGAAGACACCGACCAGCGCGTGGACGAGGGCCGTGCCGTGGCGCCGAGCTTCCTGCTGGCCTGCCTGCTGTGGCACGAGGTGCAGCAGCGCTGGGCCGCGGCGCGCGCGCACGGCGAGTCGCCGTTCCCGGCGCTGCAGCAGGCGATCGACGCCGTGTTCGACGCGCGCATCGGCGACATCTCCGGCCGCGGCCGGATCGCCTCGGACATGCGCGAGATCTGGCAGATGCAGCCGCGCTTCGAGCGCCGCACCGCCGCCACCGCGGCCTCGCTCGTGGAGCAGCCGCGCTTTCGTGCCGGCTACGACTTCCTGCGCCTGCGCGCCGACGTGGGCGAGGTGAGCGCCGAGCTCGCCGACTGGTGGGAAGACTATTCCCTGGGCACCGACGAGGAGCGCGAGGCGCTGGTGCAGGACATCAAGGCGCGCGCCGCGCCGCGCAAGGCGCCTGCCCGCAGCAGCGAGCGTGGCGAACGATCCGGGGCGCCAGGCTCGGCGCCGGGCACGCCTGCCGCGGCAGACAAGGCCGCCGACACTGGCGCACGGGCCGATGACCAAGAGGGCCTCGAGGAAGAAGACGAGGCGACCGCCTCCGAAGGCGCCGAGGGCGCGGCGCCGCGCAAGCGCCGCCGCCGGCGCCGCCGCGGGGGTCGCGCCGCCCAGGCAGGGGCGGGTGCAGACGGCGCCGCGCCGAGCCCGGCCGGAGGGGGCGGGTCGGGCCAGGAGGGCCGCTGAAATGGGCTCGACGGTGTGGCTGCAGGTGGTCGGGCTGCTCGTCCTGTCCAACCTCTTCATGACCTTCGCCTGGTACGGGCACCTGCGCCACTTCTCCGCCTCGCCATGGTGGACGGCGGCCTTCGTGAGCTGGGGCATCGCGCTCTTCGAGTACCTGCTGCAGGTGCCTGCCAACCGCATCGGCTGGGCGGGCGGCTTCACGCTGGCGCAGCTCAAGGTCACGCAGGAGGTGATCACGCTGGCGGTGTTCGTGCCCTTCGCGGTGCTGTGGATGGGCCAGCCGCTCAAGCTCGACTACCTGTGGGCGGCCCTGTGCCTGGTCGGGGCGGTGTACTTCATCTTCCGCGGCTGAGCGCCGTTCAAGGCCTCCGCGGCAAGGGCCGTCGGATGCAAGGAGACTCCCAGGCGTGCCATGATCAGGTGCGTGTGTCGACTTCGTGACAGCCCGACCTGACCTGGAGATGCACATGAACATCGGCAAGCTGCTGCCCCGAGCGCGAAAGTTCTATGCGCTCTTCGACGAGCACGGCTCGCGCATCGGCGCGGGCGCCCACGCCTTCCTTGCGCTGGTCGAGAACTATGCCGACGCCGCCCTGCGGGAGAAGCACGCCGCCGAGGTCGATGCGGCCGAGCGCTCGGCCGATCGGGTCACGGCAGAGGTCGTGCGGCTGCTGCACCAGACCCTGATCACCCCGATCGACCGTGGGCAGATCCTCGGGCTCATCAACGCGATGGACGATGTGCTGGACCTCGTGCAGGACGCCACCGAGACGCTTTCGCTCTACGACGTGCGCACGATCCGCCCCGAGGTGGTCCAGCTCGCCAACATCAGCGTGCGCTGCTGCGAGCGCGTCCAGCACGCGGTGACACTGCTGCCGCGCCTGGGCGAGGCTGCCGTGGCGCAGGCGGCCATCAAGACCTGCGACGAGATCGACCGGCTGGAGTCGGACGCCGACCGCGTGATGCGCGCAGCCATGAGCCAGCTCTTCCGGGAGGAGCCCGACGTGCGCGAGGTGATCAAGCTCAAGGCCGTCTACGAGCTGCTCGAGTCGATCACGGATCGCTGCGAGGATGTGGCCAACCTGGTCGAGGGGATCGTCCTGAAGAACCGCTGAGGTGCGGCCGGTCGGGACTGCCCGGCTTCAGCGTTGCGCCGCGGGCTGGCGCAGCTGCCACTCGAAGAACTTCTGGCCGCCGAAGGCGATGGTCCCCATCAGCACGCCGGCGCCCAGCAGCAGCGCCACGATCGCGCCCAGCACCGGGCCCCAGCCGGTGGCCTGCGGCGCCTGGCCGGGGTTGTGGCGGGCTGCCCACTTCTCGTCGGGCGTCAGACCGTAGACGATCGCGCACAGCATGGACTGCGCGATCATCAGCCCGAGCACGGGGATCAGCAGCCACGACAGCGCGTCGTCCTGGCCGATCTCGCGCATGCGCAGCACGCCCAGCAGGCCCAGCCCCGTCGGCACAGGGTGCAGCCAGGCCAGCACGTCGCCGAATCCCCGCAGGTACAGCCGGTGCAGCCCCAGCGTCCCCCCGAGCACGGCCAGCCAGGTTGCCAAGGTCTTGGAGCGGAGGTGCGGCGCGTTCATCACCCGGACTATAATGGCGGGTTTTCGGCGACGGCCCTGGCCCGGTCATGCGGGTGCTCGGGGCGTATCTACGGCGCCGATCCTCGGTGCGGGGCGTGTTCCTGCTTCCCGCACCGGCTTCCCGATTGTCGGCCCTGTGTGTCTCCAGGGTCCGCCGGTCACCGACTGTTTCGACAAGGCTTCTTCAACATGGTCGTGATCCGTCTGGCTCGTGGTGGCGCCAAGGGGCGTCCCTTCTTCAACATCGTCGTGGCCGACTCGCGCGAGCGTCGCGATGGTCGCTTCATCGAGCGCGTGGGCTTCTACAACCCCGTGGCTGCCGGCGGCGAGCAGGGCCTGCGCATCGCGCTGGACCGCGTCGCGCACTGGGCCGGTCTCGGCGCCAAGGCCTCTCCCACCGTCGAGCGCCTGCTCGACCAGGCGCGCAAGGCGGTGGCCGGCGCCGCGGCCTGAGCGCCTCGGCTGCGCCGCGGCGTCTGGCCGTGGAAGCTGAATTCCCGGACGACGCGGTCGAGGTCGGCCGCATAGCCGGTGCCTGGGGCGTCAAGGGCTGGATCCGCGTGGAGCCCCACGCGGCGGACCCGCAGGCACTCTTCTCCTCCAAGCGCTGGCACCTGCGCCCCCCGGAGTCGCCTGCCCTGGCGGCCGGGCGCAGCTGGCCCTCGGTGCTGCACATCACCCAGGCGCGCGAGCAAGGCTCGACGGTGGTTGCCGGCGTCCAGGGCATCGAGGACCGCAACGCCGCGCAGGGGCTGCGCGGCGCCCGGGTATACGTGTCGCGCGCGAGCTTCCCCACGCCCGCGCCGGACGAGTACTACTTCGTCGACCTGATCGGCCTGGCGGTCGTGAACCGGCTGGGCGAGGCCCTGGGCGTGGTCGAGGGCCTGCTGGAGACCGGTGCGCACGCCGTGCTGCGCGTCGGAAGCGGCGAGTCCGAGCTGCTGATCCCCTTCGTGGATGCCTACGTCGACCGCGTGGACCTGGCCGCTCGCACGATCCTCGTCGACTGGGCTCGGGACTACTGACCCGCGCCGCAGTTCCATGCGCTTCGACATCGTCACGCTCTTCCCGGAGCTCTTCGGCCCGCACCTGGAGCACGGCGTGACGCGGCGCGCCTTCGCAGGCGGGTCGGTGCAGGTGCAGCTGTGGCCCCTGCGCGAGCACGCCACCGACGCCTACCGGCGCGTGGACGACCGACCGTTCGGCGGCGGGCCGGGGATGGTGATGCTGGTCGAGCCGCTGGAGCGGGCCATCGCAGCGGTGCGCGCCGAGCGCGGCGACGATGAGGCTCCAGTCGTGCACTTCACGCCGGCCGGGCGCCGGCTCGACCAGGCCGCGGTGCGCGAGTTCGCACAGGGCGTGGGCGCCATCCTGCTGTGCGGCCGCTACGAGGGCGTGGACCAGCGCCTGATCGACCGCCACGTCACGCACGAGATCAGCCTGGGGGACTACGTGCTGTCCGGGGGCGAACTGCCCGCCCTGGTGCTGCTCGATGCGGTGGCGCGCCTGCAGGAGGGCGTGCTGACGGCACCCTCGCACGAGCAGGACAGCTTCTCCGACGGGCTGCTGGAGGGACCCGCCTACAGCCGCCCCGAGGCGTTGCCCGACGGGCGCGCCGTGCCGCAGGTGCTGCTGAGCGGACACCATGCACGGATCGCGCAGTGGCGGCGCGAACAGGCGCTGGCACTCACCGCACGCCGCCGCCCGGACCTGATCGAGGCGGCGCGCGCTGCGGGTCGCCTGAGCCCTGCCGACGAGGCGTTCCTCGCCGGCCGAGCCCGCGGGCTATAATCAAAGGCTTTTCGATCCTCTGCCGGGCACGGCCAGGGCCCATGCGGCCCGAGCCACCATTCCTCCACCAACCGCCGCGCACGATCGATCCGGAGCCACCATGGACATCATCCAGACCCTCGAGCAGGAAGAGATCGCCCGCCTGGGCAAGAACCGGCCGGCCTTCGCCCCTGGCGACACCGTCATCGTCAACGTCAACGTCGTCGAAGGCACGCGCAAGCGCGTGCAGGCCTACGAGGGCGTGGTCATCGCCAAGCGCAACCGCGGCCTGAACTCGAGCTTCATCGTGCGCAAGGTCTCCAGCGGCGAGGGCGTGGAGCGCACGTTCCAGCTCTACAGCCCGCTGATCGCCAGCATCGAGGTCAAGCGCCGTGGCGACGTGCGCCGCGCCAAGCTCTACTTCCTGCGCGAGCGCAGCGGCAAGTCCGCCCGCATCAAGGCCAAGCTGGCTTGAGCCAACGCCCGCGCCGCGAGCGCGTCGCCGACCCGCGCGCCGTTCCGGTGGTGCGGGTCGACCATCATCTCAGCCCCGTCCCGCCCGCGCACCTGCAGCCACCGCTGCTGCGCGCACAGGTGGAGCTTCGCCTGTGCCCAGGTGCCCAGTGGGTGCCCGAGCGGGTCGGCGATGGATTGCCGGCGGCGGCTGGCGATCCGCTGCGGCCTGCTGCGGTGCTGGTGCCGCTCGTGCAGCGCGAGGCCGGCCTGCACGTGCTGCTCACGCTTCGCACGGATCACCTGCACGACCATGCCGGGCAGATCAGCTTTCCCGGTGGCCGCCACGATCCCGGCGACGAGAACCTGGTGGCCACGGCCCTGCGCGAGGCGCAGGAGGAGATCGGCCTGCACGCCCGGCACGTGGACGTGCTCGGCTGCATGCCCGTGTACCGCACGGTCACGCACTACGAGGTCACGCCCGTGGTTGCGCTGGTGCAGCCGCCCTTCGAGCTTGCGCTGGACGCCTTCGAGGTGGCCGAGGCCTTCGAGGTGCCACTGGCCTTCCTGATGGACCCGGCCCACCATCGCTGGCACGCGTGGACCGACCGCGACGGCGGCTCGCGCGAGTTCGTGTCGATGCCCTGGGAGGGCGGCGGACGCGAGTATTTCATCTGGGGTGCGACGGCGGCGATGCTGCGCAACCTGTACCGGCTGCTCGCCGCCTGAGCCGCGCTGGCTATCATCGCGCCCTGCGATGAGCTTCTTCGCCGTCCTCGTTGCCCTGCTGGTCGAACAGCTGCGCCCGCTGCCGCGCGGAAATCCGTTGCTGCAAGGCGTAGGGGCCTGGTTCGACTGGACGAGCCGCAATCTGGATGCCGGCCACAAGCGTCACGCCTGGGCGGTGTGGCTGGTGGCGGTGGTCGGGCCTGCGCTGCTGGCCAGTGCGGTCTACATCGGGCTGCGCAACTACAGCCTGCTGCTGGCGCTGGCCTTCGACGTGCTGGTGCTGTACCTCACGCTGGGATTCCGCCAGTTCAGCCACTGGTTCACCGAGATCCGCGATGCGCTGGACCGTGGCGACGAGCACGAGGCGCGCCGGCTGCTTGCAGCCTGGCGCGGGCTGGATGCGAGCGAACTGCCGCGCACCGCGGTGCTGCGCCATGTCATCGAGCACTCGCTGCTGGCCGCGCACCGGCACGTCTTCGGGGTCTTTTTCGGATTCGTGGCGCTGTCTGCGCTGGGCCTGGGTCCGGCGGGGGCCTTGCTGTACCGCCTGGCCGACGCGGCGGCCAACCACTGGGCGCCCCGGCTGAAGCCGGGCGAAGCCGAGCGCAGCGAGTCGCTGCGCGCGCTCTCGCGGCGGCTCTTCGACCTCATCGACCACGTGCCCGCCCGGCTGACGGCCTTCGGCTTTGCGGTCGTGGGCAACTTCGAGGAGGCGGTCAACGGCTGGCGGCGCGACGCCGCGCTGTGGCTGCACCCCAACGAAGGCGTCATCCTGGCCTCCGCCGCCGGGGCCGTGGGTGTGCAGCTCGGCGGCAGCGCCCCGCCCGGCGTGACGCCCGAACGCGCTGCCGCGCCGCCGCCCCCGCCCGCCCCGGCGGGCGAGGAAGACCTGCTGCGCGAACCCTCGGATGCCACGCCCGGCGCGTTGCCGCAGATGGCCCACCTGCAGAGCATGGTCGGGCTCGTGTGGCGCTCGGTCGTGCTGTGGCTGTTGACGGTGGCGCTGCTGTCGCTGGCCAACGTGCTGGGCTGAAGGGCCCGGCAGCGGGCGCGGCCTACTGGCCGCCCGGCCGGGCCGAGCGCGCAGCCTCGAGCTCGTCGAGGATCTCCACGTACTGGCGCCAGCGCGTGGCCGCGAGCCTGCCCGTGTCGACGGCCGCGCGCACGCTGCAGCCCGGCTCCTGCCGGTGGGTGCAGTTGTAGAAGCGGCAGCCCCCCAGCTGCGCCTGCACATCGGGCATGTGCTGCACCAGCGCCTCGGGCGCCACGTGGTGCAGCCCGAACTCCTGGAAGCCGGGTGAATCGATCAGCGCACCGTCCTGCCGTTGTGGTCCGAGCGCATACCAGCGGGTGACCGTGGTGGTGTGGCGGCCGCTTTGCAGCGCGCGCGAGATCTCGCCCACCTGGGCGTCGGCCTGCGGGCACAGCAGGTTGACCAGGGTGCTCTTGCCCGCTCCGCTCGGGCCCATGACGAGCGTGGTGCGGCCCTGAAGCCGGGTCACGAGCCCCTGGCGCGCGGCCTGCTCGTCGCGCAGCGACAGCTCCACCACCTCCACGCCGGCTGCGGCCAGCGACGCGAGCTTCGCGCGGCCCGCCTGCGGGTTCAGGTCCACCTTGTTGAGCGCGACCCAGGCCGGCACGCCTGCGCTGTGCGCGGCGATCAGCGCGCGCGCGACCATGCGTTCGGAAAAGGGCGGGTCGGCCGCCACGAGGACCAGTACCGCATCCAGGTTCGCGGCGAAGGATTTGGTGCGCCAGGCGTCCTGGCGGAAGAGCAGGTTGCGGCGCGGCAGCACCGCTTCCACCACCGCCTCGTCGCCCGAGGTGAGCCATCGCACCCGGTCGCCCACCACGGAGTCGCTGCGCTTGCCACGCAGGTGGCCGATCAGGCGCCGGCCGTCTTCGGTCTGGATCAGCACGTGGCGTCCGTGCGTCGCCACCACGAGGCCTTCGCTCGGTGTCATCCGCCGCCAGCGTCGAGCTGCGCCGCGCACACGATGTCGTTCATCGTGATGCCGCCTGCCGAATGCGTGTGCCAGCGCACCGTGCAGCGGCCCCACTCGATGCGCAGCTCGGGGTGGTGGTCCTGCCGTGCCGCCAGCTGCGCGGCGATCCGTGCGAAGGCCATCGCGGCATCGAAGTCGGGGAAAGCGTAGCAGCGCTCGAGCGCACCCTCGCGCACCGCCCAGCCGGGCAGGCGAGCGAGCTGGGCCTGCAGGGCCTGGCCCGTGAGCCGCTCGGCCGGGCCGAGCGGCCGCACGCGCGCATCGAGCAGCTGCGGCTGGCCCGGCATCCCGGTCAAGCAGCCGCTCCGACGGTGCCGGTGCCGTCGCGGCCCGGGCCCGCGGCGCGGTCCGACGCGGCCTGCGCCAGTGCGGCCAGGCGCTGCGCTGCGGGCGGGTGCGAGTGGTGGAAGCGCACGTAGAGCGGATCGGGCGTGAGCGTGGAGGCGTTGTCCTCGTACAGCTTGAGCAGCGCGCCTTGCAGCTCGTGCGGGCTGGCATGCGCGCTGGCGTAGGCGTCGGCCTGGAACTCGTCGCGGCGCGAGAAATGGGCGAAGACCGGTGTCACGAAGAAGGCGAATGTGGGCAGCACGAGCATGAACAGCTGCAGCGCCAGCGCGTCGTGCGGCTGGCCGGGGCGGGGCTGCACGCCCAGGCCCGTGTAGAAGGCGGTCTGCGTGCTCAGCCAGCCCAGCAGCGCCAGCGCCAGGCCGCTGAAGACGACGATCGACACCATGCGCTTGAGCAGGTGCCGGTGGTGGAAGTGGCCGAGCTCGTGCGCGAGCACGGCCTCGATCTCGCCGTGCGTCAGCCGCGCCAGCAGCGTGTCGTAGAACACGACCCGCTTGGCCGCCCCCAGGCCCGTGAAGTAGGCGTTGGAGTGGGCCGAGCGCCGGCTGCCGTCCATCACCAGGAGGCTGCGCGCTCGGAACCCGCAGCGCTGCATCAGGGCCTGCACGCGCGTGGCCAGGGCCTCGTCCTGCAGGGGCTCGAAGCGGTTGAAGAGCGGAGCGATCAGCGTCGGGTAGGCGAGCTGCATCAGCAGCACGAAGCCGACGAACGCGCCCCACGCCCACAGCCACCACCCAGGCCCTGCCGCGCCCATGAGCGCGAGCACGAGCGCGCCCAGCGGCAGCATGATCAGCCCGGACACGAGCGCCCCCTTGCCGAGGTCGGCCAGCCACAGCAGCGGCGTCGTGCGGTTGAAGCCGAAGCGTTGCTCGAGCCGGAAGGTCTCGTACCACTCCATCGGCAGCGTGAGCACGCTGCCGATGACCGAGCAGGCAACCAGGAACAGGAGCTGCGTGGCGATCGGGCCCAGGCCCCACCGCTGCCCCCATCCTCCGCTCCAGCCATGCAGGGCGTCCAGGCCGCCCAGCAGCGTCCAGCCCAGGAGCATCGACGCGCCCCAGGCGGCGCCCACGAGGCCGAAGCGTTCGCGCGCGACCGCATAGTCGGCCGCCTTTCGGTGCGATTCCAGGCCCACCCGGGATGCGAAGGCCGAAGGCACGGCGTGGCGGTGCGTGCCCACATGCCGGATCTGGCGGCCGGCCAGCCAGGCCTGCACCACGAACCCGCCCAGCAGGGCGGCCACGAACAGGGCGCTGACGAGATCGGAGGCGTTCATCCGTCCGGAGTGTAGGGCTGAGCGACAATGCAGCCGGGACCCGCAGGAGGAAGACCCCGATGACCGAGCCCACGCTGGCCTCGAGCGAGAACAACCTGATCTGGATCGACCTGGAGATGACGGGGCTGGATCCGGACCGAGACCGCATCATCGAGGTGGCGGTCATCGTCACCGACGCCCACCTGAAGGTGCGCGTGCAGGGGCCCGTGCTGGCGGTGCACCAGAGCGACGCGGTGCTCGACGGCATGGACGCGTGGAACAAGGGCACCCACGGCAAGAGCGGGCTGATCGAGCGCGTGCGCGCCTCCACCCTCGACGAGGCCACCGCCGAGGCCCAGGTGCTGGCGTTCCTGCGTGCCTATGTGCCCAAGGGCAAGAGCCCGATGTGCGGCAACAGCATCTGCCAGGACCGCCGCTTCCTCGCCCGAACGATGCCGCGGCTGGAGGCCTTCTTCCATTACCGCAACCTCGACGTCAGCACCCTGAAGGAACTGGCCCGCCGCTGGCGCCCTGAAGTCGCCGATGGCTTCAAGAAGGCGCAGAAGCACACCGCGCTGGCCGACGTGGGCGAGTCGATCGACGAGCTGCTGCACTACCGCGAGCACTTCCTGCGCGCCTGAGCGCGCGGCCCGGGCCCCTCAGGCTGCGAGCAGTTCGACCTCGAACTTCAGCGTCGCGTTGGGCGGGATCACGCCGCCTGCGCCGTACGCCCCGTAGCCCAGGTGCGGGGGAATGAGCAGCACGCGCGTGCCGCCCACCTGCATGCCCTGCACGCCTTCGTCCCACCCTCCGATCACCTCACCGCCGCCGAGGCGGAAGGAGAAGGGCTCGCCGCGGCCCTTGCTGGAGTCGAACTGGCGACCGGCCTGGCCGTCGTGCCAGAGCCAGCCGGTGTAGTGCACGCTGACGCGTCGCCCGGCGGTGGCCGTGGCGCCCGTGCCGGCGACCGTGTCTTCGTACTGCAATCCGCTGGGCGTGGTGATCATCGGTGGCGTTCCAGTTTGTGGTGGCGAGGCCGCCATCATGCCCGAGCTGGATGCACCGCCCAGGCGCGCTGCCAGCTTTCGACGCAAGCGGCCAGGAAGGCCTCGCGCGTGCGGCCCGGCCCGGTCTCCACCGCCAGGCCGAGGATGCTGGCGGCCTGCTCGAGCACGCGCACCGGATCGTCGGTGTCCACCGGGCGGGCGCCGTTCTGCTTGGACAGCTTGGAGCCGTCGCAGGCGTAGACGAGCGGGGTGTGCAGGTAGACGGGTGTGGGCAGGCCCAGCGCGCGCTGCAGCAGGATCTGGCGCGGCGTGTTGTCGGCCAGGTCCTCGCCCCGCACCACGTGCGTGACGCCCTGTTGCGCGTCGTCGACCACCACGGCGAGCTGGTAGGCGTGGGGCCCGTCGGCGCGTCGCAGCACGAAGTCGCCCACCTCGCTGCCGACATCCTGGCGCTGGGCGCCGAGCCGCCGGTCGTGCCAGGTGATGACGGTGCCGCTGCCCTCGAGCTCCCCGGTCAGCATGCGCGTGGCGCGCGGCGTGCGCCCGCGCAGACCGGCTCGACAGGTGCCCGGGTAGACGCGTTCGGCATCGCGTGCGTGCGGGACACCTGCTGCAGCCAGCGCCGCGTCGATGTCACGGCGCGAACAGCCGCACGGGTAGGCCCGGCCGGCTTGCAGCAGGCGCACGAGCGCCGCTTCGTAGGCGGCGGTGCGGGTCGACTGGCGAAGCACCGGCTCGTCGGCCACGAGCCCCAGTGCATCGAGCTGGCGCAGGATCTGCACTTCAGCCTCGGGCGTGCAGCGGTGCACGTCGACGTCCTCGATGCGCACGAGCCAGCGCCCGCCGTGGGCGCGTGCGTCGAGCCAGCTCGCCAGCGCGGCCACCACGGAGCCGGCGTGCAGCGCGCCGGTGGGCGAGGGGGCGAAGCGGCCGATGTAGGCAGGCTGGCCCATCAGGCCGAGGGGGTCTCGTGGCGCTCCAGCAGCGCCCGTCGCGTGGCCGGGCTCGTCAGCTGGCCCAGCCACCACTGCAGCGCCCGGCCCAGGCCGATCGCGCCGCGCTCGGCGCGCCACGCGTAGTACAGCCGCGCCGTGCGCGGCCCGCCTGCGGCCGGGCGTGACACGAGTCGGCCCGCCGCGAGCCAGGGCCGAGCCATCGGCTCGGGCAGGAAGCCTGCGCCCAGGCCGCGCAGCAGCGCCTCGAGCTTGGCGCGCATCGTGGGCACCGTGAGCACGTCCTGCCCGGGCAGCAGGTTGAGCGTGAGCGGGGCCAGGCGCTGCGCCGTGTCGGCCACGGCCACCGCCCGGTGGTGCACCAGGCGGTCGGCGTCGAGCTCACCTGGCGCGTCGGCCAGCGGATGGTGCGGCGCCATGCAGTAGACGAAGGCGAGCTCGCCCAGTGGCTCGAGCTCGATGCCGGCGGGCTTGGGGAAGTCACCCGACACGCCGATGGCCAGGTCGACCTGGCCGGAGACCAGCGCTTCCCAGGTGCCGGCCAGCACATCGTGCCGGATGCGCAGCCGCGTGGCCGGCCCGGGCCGGTCGTCGTCGCCCGAGACACCGCAGAAAGCCTCCACGAGCTCGAACACCGTGGCCGTGGACAGCACGTCGTCGACGCTGATGGCCAGCGTCGGTTCCCAGCCGCTGGCCACGCGCTGGACCCGGTTGGCCACTGCCTCGAGCTCCTGCAGCAGCCGCCGGCCCTCGCGCAGCAGCTCCTGCCCCGCAGGCGTGAGCCGGGCCTGACGCGAGCTGCGGTCGAAGAGCAGCACGTCCAGCGCGTCCTCGAGCTGGCGCACGTTGTAGGTCAGCGCCGAGGGCACCTTGCCGAGCTCGCGCGCAGCCGAGGCGAAGCTGCCGGTGCGGGCGATGGCATCGACCATCGCCAGCGCCTCCGGCGTGAGGACGTGATGGCGCCCGCCCATTCGCGCGGCCCTCAGGCTGGCTTCACAGCCTCTCGTCGCGCAACCGCGCGATGAAGCGCTCGCATTGCGCCAGCTGCGCCAGGCTCACGTACTCGTCGGCCTGGTGCGCCTGGTTGATCGACCCGGGGCCGCAAATGACAGTGGCGATGCCAGCGCGCTGGAACAGGCCGGCCTCGGTGCCGAAGGCCACGAGCGTCGTGTCGGCGGTGCCGGCCAGGCGCGCGGCCAGCGCCACCGCCGGGTCGCCCGGGGGCGCGCGGAAGTCGGGCATCTCCGCCGTGCACTCGAAGCGAAAGCCGCTGGTGGGGTCCACCGCGCGCATCGCAGGCTCGAGCTCGGCCGCGCGCGCCTGCACCTGCTGCTGCATCGCATCGGCATCGGCGCCCGGCAGGTTGCGGAACTCGTAGTGGATGCGGCACTCCTCGGGCACCACGTTGTCGGCAATGCCCGCGTGCATCTGGCACACCGCGGCGGTCGAGTAGGGCACGTCGAAGCCCTCGTGGCGCGGCCCCGCGTCGCGCATGCGGTCCGCCAGATCGGCGATGGAGGACACCAGCCGGGCGCCGGCCTCCAGGGCGTTGACGGCCATCGGCGTGAGCGAGGAGTGCGCCGCCTTGCCGCGTACGCAGCAGCGCCAGCGGTACACGCCCTTGTGCGCCACCGCAGGCACCATGTTCGTCGGTTCGCCGACGATGCACAGGCGCGGCTCCAGGCCGGCGTCCTTCAGGTCGGCGATCAGCGCACGCGCGCCGAAGCCGCCCACCTCCTCGTCGTAGCTCAGCGCGTAGTGCACGGCGAAGGGCAGGTCGGCGGCCAGGAAATCCCGGGCCTGCGCCACCGCCAGGCCGATGAAGCCCTTCATGTCGGCGCTGCCCCGGCCGTAGAGGCGCGCGTCACGCAGTTCGGCCGACAGCGGGTCCATGCTCCAGGCCTGCCCGTCCCAGGGGACGGTGTCGGTGTGGCCCGAGAGGATCACGCCGCCTGGCTTGCCCGCGCCGATCGTGGCAAAGAGGTTGGCCTTGCGACGTTCCTCGTCGTAGGTCAGCCGGATCGGGATGCCCAGCGTGCGCAGGTGGTCTGCGATGCACTCGATGAGCGGCAGGTTCGAGTCGGCACTCACGGTGCGAAGGCGCACGAGGCGCTGCGCCCAGGCCAGGGCGTCTTCGGAAAGGGTCAGGGGCAGGGAGGCGTTCATGCACCTAGGATAGCGGGATGGACGCAAACCTGCCCGTGACACCCGAGGACATCCGCGCGGCGGCCGCGCGCATCTCGCGCAACGTGCGCCGCACGCCGCTCATGCGCGTGCCGGGCCACGCCCTGGGGCTCGAGTTCGCCGAGGTCTGGCTCAAGCTCGAGCAGCTGCAGCTCGGCGGCAGCTTCAAGGCACGCGGGATGTTCAACCGCATCCTCGCGCAGCCGCGCCTGCCCGAGGCGGGCGTGGTGGTGGCCTCGGGCGGGAACGCAGCCATCGCCGTGGCCTGCGCGGCGCGGGCGCGGGAGGTGCCCTGCGAGGTCTTCGTGCCGGAGGTGTCGAGCCCGGCCAAGCGAGCGGTGCTGGCCGAGCTGGGGGCGCGCGTGCACGTGCAAGGCGCGGCCTACCCGGAAGCGCTGGCGGCCTGCCTGGCGCGCCAGGCCGAGACCGGAGCGCTGCTCATGCACGCCTACGACCAGCCCGAGGTCGTGGCCGGAGCGGGCACGATCGGGCTGGAGATCGAGGAAGAGGCGGGCACGCCCGACCGCGTGCTCGTGAGCGTGGGCGGAGGCGGCCTGATCGCAGGCATCGCCGCCTGGTTCGAGGGGCGCGCCGCCGTGCACGCGCTCGAGCCGGTGCTGGCCCCCACGCTGCACGCCGCGCGTCAGGCCGGCGCGCCGGTGGACGTTTCGGTGGGCGGCGTGGCGGCAGACTCGCTGGGTGCACGTCGAGTGGGCACGATCTGCTGGGCCGTCAGCCAGCGCCACGTGGCCCACGCGCAGCTGCTGGAGGACGCGGCGATCCGGCGCGCGCAGCTGCGTCTGTGGCGGGACTGGCGCCTGGCGGTGGAGCCTGCTGCGGCACTCGGATTGGCGGCCCTGTGGGAAGGCATCGTGCGCCCCGCCCCGCACGAGCGCGTGGCGGTGGTGCTGTGCGGGGCCAATGTGGACCCGGCGAGCCTCGCAGGCGGCTGAAGGCGGCTGCAAGGCGGCGGTGCTGCGGGCGGGCCCGGCCCGCCGGCCGCGCGCCGCCTCAGGGCACGACGCGCGTGATCTCGATGCGCAGGTCCCGGGCGCCCACCGGCACGGTGGCGCTCTGGCCCTCCAGGTCGCCCGGCTGCGGCGCGGCCTGGCCCGAGCGGCTCACGCGCGCCGCCACGACCACCCGGGTGGCAGAGGACAGGCCCGCGCCGGGGGCCATGGCCTGGCGGTCATCCAGGGTGAAGCTCAGGGGCAGATCCTTGACCTGGGCGCGCAGCACGGCCAGCGGCATGCGCGGGCCCTCGGCGGCGCGTGCCACCACGAAGACGGTGTCCTGTGGCCGGGCCTGTTCCTTCAGCGCCGGTGACAGCACGACCGTCCCGGACACCGAGGCCGCGGCGGTGGTCGGCGCGGCAGAGGTGGCCGGCGGCGCGGAGGCCGCGGCGGTGGCGGTGGCGGAGCCTTTCGGCGCCGGTGCCGCTGCCGCGAGCTGGCGTGCCTCCTCGACGCCCGATCGCGCCTGGGCGGCCAGCGGGCTGTCGGCAGGCTCCAGCGCAACGATGCGGCCCCAGTGGCGCGCGGCCGTGGCGTAGTCCCGCGCCTCGAAGGCGGCCGAGCCCGCCAGGGCCAGCGCCTTGCGGTGGTCGGGCTCCAGGGCCAGCGCAGCGGCCACGAGCCGGGCTGGCTCACCGGCGAGCACGCGCCCCTGGTTCAGCGCGATGGCATCGGCCAGGTCGGCGAGCACCGAGGGGTCCTGCGGCCGCAGCGCGCGCGCGCGCTCGAAGGCTGCCTGCGCCTCGCGTGGCTGTTCGAGCACCAGGTAGGAACGGCCGAGCATGGTCCAGCCCTCGGGGTCGTCGGGCTGGCCCTTCATCCGCTCGGCCAGCCGCTCGACCATGGCCACGATCTGGTCGCGCGTGACCCCGCCGCCTTCGGCCGGTGCGGCGGCCCGGGCAGCCGGGTCGATCGCCCGTGGCTCCCCGGTGATGGCATATCCGCCCGCGGCCACCACCAGCACGAAGGCGAGCACGCCGGCCACCAGTGGGCGCGAGGGACGCGGCGCGGCGGCCGGCCGTGCGGCGGGAGCAGCCGGCCCCTGCGCGGCGCCGGGCCTGTCATCGGCCACCAGCAGGTCTGCCAGGCGCCGCTCCAGCGGCGCGCGCGCGGCGTGCCATCCGGCCTCGTCCAGTTCGCCCGCCTCGTGGCGCTGCTTCAGGGCTTTCAGCTCGGCACGCAGGGTGTCGATCTCGGGTGTCATGGTCGTGTGCGGGGTTGGCCGGCTCGGTGACGGACACCGGGCTCAGCGCGGTTCGGCGGGCAACTCGAGGAAGGCACGCACGGCCTCGACCGTGCGCACCGGATCCTCCTCGTGCGGGACATGGCCGAGCTCGTCGAAGACGACGAGCCGGCTGCCCGGGATGCTGGACTGGAAGGTGCGGCCCACCGACGGCGGGATCAGCCGGTCGCGCCCGCCCCACAGGATCAGCGTGGGCTGGCGGATGGAGGCGATGCGATCGGCATGCTCGCCGCGCACGAGCTGGCGCAGCCGGATCCCCAGGGCCCGCCGGTTGCCCTCGCGAAGGGTGAGCTCGAAGTACCGGTCCACCAACTCGGGGCTGAGCCGCTTCGGGTCGCCGTAGACGTTGGCCACGCTCGCAGCCACGAGCGCACGCGGCAGCAGGTGCTCGGTGAGCCCGTTCAGCACGGGCGTGCGGGCGATCAGGAAACCCACAGGCACCGACTCGGGCTCGAAGTCGGGCCCGGAGGCATCCACCAGCACGAGCCGCTCGACCCGTGCCGGGGCCATCACCGCGACCCGCCACGCCACCTCACCGCCCAGGGAGTTTCCGCCGAGCACGGCGCGCGGCACCTTCAGCACGTCGAGCAGGTCGAGCACGAAGCGGGCGTAGGTGTCGCCCCGGTAGTCATCGGGGGTGTATCGGCCGGCAAAGGGTCCCGTCAGGCCGAAGCCTGGTAGGTCGAAGGTGATGACGCGGCGCCGGCCCTGCAGCGCCTGCACCCAGCCTTCCCAGGTGTGCAGGCTCGCGCCGGTGCCGTGGATCAGCACGATGGGAGAAGGGTCCTGCCGCGGGCCGACATCACGCACGTGCACGATCTGCCCGTTGACCTCGATGAAGTCGCTCGGCGGCGCGCCCCAGCGCGCCACCAGCGACTGCGCCGGCCGGTCCGGAGCCCGCGACACCGCGATCACGACCGCCGTGGCGAGCAACAGCAGGCCGAGGACCTTCGGCAACAGGCTCTTCATCGGGGCCGGATTGTAGGCGGGGCGCGCTGTCTAGAATGGGCTGCATGGGCTTCGTTCACCTGCGCACGCACACCGAGTTCTCCATCGTCGACGGCACGCTGCGGGTGGAGGACGCGGCTCGGGCGGCCCAGGCCGACCGCCAGCCGGCGCTGGCCATCACCGACCTGGCCAACCTCTTCGGGGCGGTCAAGTTCTACAAGGCCTGCCGTGAGCGCGGGGTCAAGCCTGTCATCGGCGCGGACCTCTGGATGCAGCCCGAGGCGGGCGAGAAGGCACCCACGCGGCTGCTGCTGCTCGTGCAGGACGCGACGGGCTACCTGAACCTGTGCGAGCTGCTCTCGCGCGCGTGGACGACCAACGTGCACCGGGCGCAGGCCTGGGTGCGGCGCGAGTGGTTCGACACGCATGCGGCCGGGCTCGTGGCGCTGTCGGGCTTCGAGCAGGGTGCAGTCGGTGCCGCGCTGCTGGGGGGGGACGCTGCGCGCGCACGCTCGGCCGCGTCGCAGCTGGCCGCGCAGTTTCCGGGCCGCTTCTACCTCGAGCTGCAACGCGCAGGCGGTGCGGCCCAGGAGACGCTCGTGCGGGCGATGGTTCAACTCGCCGCCGAGCTCGGGCTGCCGGTGGTGGCCACGCACCCGGTGCAGTTCCTGCGGCCCGAGGACTTCGAGGCACATGAGGCGCGAGTGTGCATCGCCGAGGGCGAGACGCTGGCCAACCCGCGGCGCATCAAGCGCTTCGCGCGCGACCAGCACCTCCTCACACAGGCCGAGATGCAGGCGCTGTTCGCCGACGTGCCGGCGGCGCTGGCCAACACGGTGCAGATCGCGCGCCGCTGCAACCTGCAGCTGGTGCTGGGCAAGCCGCGCCTGCCCGATTTCCCCACGCCGCTGCGCGCCGATGGCACGCCCACGCCGATCGCCGAGTATTTCCGCGAGCTCTCCCTGCAGGGGCTCGAGCAGCGCCTGGCGCAGCTGTACCCCGACCCGACCTTGCGCGAGCAGCGCCGGCCGGTCTATCTCGAGCGCCTGGAGTTCGAGATCCAGACGATCGTGAAGATGGGCTTCCCGGGCTACTTCCTGATCGTGGGCGACTTCATCAACTGGGCGCGCGCCAACGGCTGCCCGGTGGGCCCGGGGCGCGGCTCGGGCGCGGGCTCGCTCGTGGCCTACTCGATGGGCATCACCGATCTCGACCCGCTGCACTACAAGCTGCTGTTCGAGCGTTTCCTGAACCCCGACCGGATCTCGATGCCCGACTTCGACATCGACTTCTGCCAGGCCAACCGCGACCGCGTCATCGACTACGTCAAGCACAAGTACGGGCGCGACGCGGTCAGCCAGATCGCCACCTTCGGCTCGCTCGCAGCCAAGGCGGCACTCAGGGACGTGGGCCGGGTGCTCGGCATGGCCTACGGGCACGTCGATTCGGTGGCCAAGCTGATCCCTGCGCCGCCGGGCAAGACCGTCACGCTCGCCCAGGTGCCGGAGAACCCCGACCCGGGCGTCATCTACGCGCGCAAGGAAGCGCCCGAACTCGGCCAGCGCGAGGCCGCCGACGAGGAGGTGGCCGAGCTGCTTTCGCTGGCCACGCGCATGGAAGGGCTCGTGCGCAACGTGGGCATGCACGCCGGGGGCGTGCTCATCGCGCCCGGGCGCATCACCGACTTCTGCCCGCTGTACCAGCAGCCCGGCAGCGACTCCGCGGTCAGCCAGTACGACAAGGACGATGTCGAGGCCATCGGCCTGGTGAAGTTCGACTTCCTGGGACTGGCCACGCTCACGATCCTGGAGCTCGCCAAGGACTTCATCCGCGCGCGCCGTGCCGGGCGCGAGGGCTTTCGCTTCGAGGATGTACCGCTGGACGATCCGGCCGTCTACAAGCTCTTCTCCGAGGGGCTGACGGAGGCCGTGTTCCAGTTCGAATCGGCCGGCATGCAGCGCATGCTGCGCGAGGCGCGCCCCAGCCGCATCGAGGATCTGATCGCGCTCAACGCGATGTTTCGCCCGGGCCCGATGGAGAACATCCCGAGCTTCTGTGCGCGCAAGCACGGCAACGAACCGATCGTCTACCCGCACCCGCTGCTCGAGCCCGTGCTCGCCGAGACCTACGGCATCTTCGTCTACCAGGAGCAGGTGATGCAGGCTGCCCAGGTGATGGGTGGCTACACGCTGGGCGGCGCCGACCTGCTGCGTCGCGCCATGGGCAAGAAGAAGCCCGAGGAGATGGCCAAGCAGCGCACGATCTTCCGCGACGGCGCACAGGCCCAGGGCATCGACGCGCGCCAGGCCGACGAGGTCTTCGACCTCATGGAGAAGTTCGCAGGCTACGGCTTCAACAAGAGCCACGCCGCCGCCTATTCGCTGCTGGCGTACCACACGGCCTGGCTCAAGGTGCACGGGCCGGCCGAGTTCTACGCCGCCAACATGACGGTGGAGATGGACGACACCGACAAGCTGAAGGTGCTGCTGGCTGATGCCCGCCTCTTCGGCGTGTCCTTCGAGCCGCCCGACATCAACCGCGGCACCTGGCGCTTCGAGCCGGTGGGTGACAGGCGCGTGCGCTACGGCCTGGGCGCGGTCAAGGGAACGGGCCAGGCGGCCATCGAGGCCATCGTCGCGGCGCGCGAGGGCGCGCAAGGAAGCGGGGGCGCCCCTTTCCGCAGCATCTTCGAGTTCTGCGCGCGCGTGGACCGGCAGCGCGTGAACAAGCGCGTCGTGGAGGCGCTGGTCAAGGCTGGCGCCTTCGATGCGCTCCACCCGGACCGTGCCAGCCTGCTGGCCAGTGTCTCGCTCGCCTTCGAGTGGGCCGACACGCAGGAGGCCCATGCGCTGCAGGGCGGGCTCTTCGACTTCGGTGGCGACGGCGAGGAGGCGCACGGCTCGTCCTCGCGCGAGCCGGCCCTCGTGCACGCCGCGCCGCTGGGCGTGCGCGAGCGGCTGATGCTGGAAAAGAGCGCGCTCGGGCTGATGCTGTCGGGCCACCTCTTCGACGAGTGCGCCACCGAGGTTCGGCGCTTCGCCCGGCGCTCGCTGCCCGAGATCAGCGAATCGCGCGAGCCGCAGTTGCTGGCGGGCATCGTCTCCGGGATGCGCGTGGTCAACGGGCAGCGCGGGCGCGCGGCGATCTTCCGTCTCGAGGACGGCAGCGGCTCGATCGAGGCGGTCGTCAACGAAAGCCTGCTCGACGAGCAGCGCGAGCTGTTGCAGGAAGACGCCCTGCTCGTGGTCCAGGGCCGCGTGCAGAAGGATCCCTTCAGCGGCGGCGGGCTGCGGCTCACCGTGGCCCAGCTGTGGGACCTGCCGGCAGCGCGTGCACGTTTCGCGCGGCACCTGCGGGTGGCGGTCAACGGGACGATGCCCCCGCTGGCGGAGGTGATCCGTACCTGGCCGGTGCGGCGCATCCCGACCGACCAGGGCACGCTGCTGCGGGGCCTGGCGGTGCGGCTGCAGCTGCAGGGGCGTGGGGCCACGGCGGAGATCGACCTGGGCGAGGAGGGCCTCTTCTGGCCTTGCGACGAGGCCCTGGCGCGCTGGCGCCAGGTGGCGGCCGGCGGGCAAGCGGCCGTCGTCTACGAGGCCGACTGAAGCGGCTTGCGGGCGCCCGATGGCCGACATGTCCCCGGCGCCTGCACTCTCGGCCCTGGTGCTCAGCGGAGGAGGGGCTCGCGCGGCCTACCAGCTCGGGGTCCTGCGCGCGGTGGTGCAGATCCGGCGGGAGGCTGGGCTGGGCGGACGCAGCAACCCTTTTCCCGTGATCTGCGGCACCTCTGCGGGTGCGATCAATGCTGCCACCCTGGCCTGCCATGCCGACGACTTCGAGGCGGCCGTGAACCGGATGTGCGAGGAGTGGTCGGCCTTCCATGCCGAGCGCATCTACCGCTCCGACAGCATCGGGATGGTGCGCACCGGGGCGCAGTGGCTCACGATGCTGTCCATCGGCTGGGTGCTGGCGCGCTGGCGCCGGGCGCGGCCGCGATCGTTGCTGGACAACACACCGCTGGCCGGGCTGCTCGAGCGGGCGGTCGCGTTCCAGCGGCTGCCCACCCTGATGCGCCGCGGCAGCCTGCGTGCGCTGGCCATCACCGCCTCGAGCTACACGAGCGGCGAGCACATCACCTTCTACCAGGCCGAGGCCCCGATCCAGCCCTGGTCGCGCAGCCAGCGCGTGGCCGTGCGCACGCAAGTGGGCATCGGCCACCTCATGGCCTCCTCGGCGATACCGTTCGTCTTTCCTGCCGTCGAACTCGAGCGTGACGGGCGCCGCGAGTGGTTCGGCGACGGCTCGATGCGCCAGACCGCGCCCATCTCGCCGGCCATCCACCTGGGGGCGCAGCGCGTGCTCGTGATCGGGGCCGGGCGGATGCACGAGCCCGCGGGGCGGCTGGCCACCAACATCGGCTACCCCTCGATTGCGCAGATTGCCGGCCACAGCCTGGCGGGCATCTTCCTGGACGCTTTGGCGGTGGACGTGGAGCGGCTCGAGCGCATCAACCGCACGCTCGCGCTGCTGCCGCCCGAGGCGCGCGCGCGCACGCCTTTGCGGCCCGTGCAGGCGCTGGTCATCGCGCCGAGCCAGCGCCTGGACGACATCGCCGCCCGCCACCAGGCCAGCCTGCCCGCGCCGGTGCGCGCGCTGCTGCGGGGGGCCGGCGTCAGCGGGCAGGGGCAGGAGGCGCGGGGCGCGGCGCTGGCGAGCTACCTGCTGTTCGAGGCGCCGTACACGCGGGAACTGATCGCGCTGGGCGAGGCCGATGCTCAGGCGCGGCGCGACGACGTGATCGCCTTCTTCCGCTGAGGCGGATGGCGCACTTCAGCCGCGCTCGGCGCGCAGCACGGGGTTGAAGCGCGCATCGTTGTACATCTTGAACTGCCGGTAGACCTTGAAGTAGGCCCGGCCGGCCTGCGCGTCGGCGAGCAAGGCGTCCAGGCAGGAGGCCAGGTCGCCACGCTGGCGTTCGAGCTGCGCCAGCCGCGCGCGGCTGAGCACGAGGTGCGCCTCGTCGGCGTCGCGGCGGCCGGTCTGCTCACGCATGGCGCGGATCTTGAGCGACAGGATCGAGAGCCGGTCGATCATGCTGCCGGCCGTCTCGCTGTTCAGGCGCGCTGCGGGCGCGGCGCGCGAGACCGGAGAGTCGGTGCGGGCCGAGTCGGCATCCACCAGCCCCAGGCCGACGAGCAGGATCTCGTCCACGCGCTCGGTGGCATCGTTGCGCGCCTGGTTGTAGCGGTCGATCGCGCGCTTGTTGGCCGCGATCTCGCTGTCGGCCACCTGCATGCGCCGGGCGAGGTCCTCCTCGGCCCACAACAGGCAGTTGAAGCGGTGGTTGGTGGCGATCCAGTGCGCCAGCGGCTCGCCCGGTGGCGGCAGGGCGGCTGCATCGGCCGGCCAGCCCGGATGTGCGAGAAGGCGGTCATGCAGCGCGGTCACGGCGGCGCTGGCGATGAGGGCAGGGTGGGCGGGCATCGTTGTGGGCAGGCAAGGATCAGGTTGAGGGACGGACGGACCGGCTGGCCGGAGGCGGTGTGGCTTCGAGCAGGCTGCGCGCGCGGGCCAGGACGACATCGGTGGCCGGCCACCGGGGCCAGCCGCGCTCGACATGCACCTGCGGGCCCCATGCGCCCCAGTGTTCAGGAATCGTGGGCCCGAGCACGGACAGCAGGGGCGTGCCCACTGCGGCGGCGAGGTGCCCCGGCCCGGTGTCGTTGGACACGACGAGTGCCGCGTCCTCGATCAGGGCGGCGTACTCGCCGAAGTCCACTGCTTCGAGCGTGATGCCGCGCGGGTAGTCGCGCCGGGCCACGGCGGCTTCGTCCCCCGGGCCGGGGCACAGGACGATCGGGCGACCGAACTCGGCTGCTGCGCGTTCGACGAAGGCGGGAAAGCCGGGCCAGCGCTTGTCCGAGCGGTCATAGGTGCCGCCGGCAAAGGGGCAGGCCAGCAGGAAGCCGGGCGCGAGCCCGTGCGAGCGCAGCCGCTGGCGCGCACGCTCGCGGGCCTCGGGTGCGATGCGCCAGCCAATGGAGCGCGGCAGCTGGGCGGTGTGGCCGAGCAGGGCATCACCGAGCTGCCAGTACTCCGCCAGCGTGTGCACGCCCTGAGGCTTGGGCAGTGCGCGTGCCAGCAGCCACGAGCGGGCCTCGTAGGCAAAGCCCAGCGGGCGCCACCCGGCCAGGCGCATCTCGAGCGCACTGCCGAACGAGTAGGGAAAGACGAGCGCGTCCGGCCCGCGCTGCAGCAGGCATGCACCGCTGTCTTGCAGATCTCGCCGCAGGCTGCGCCACTGGGAGATGCGGCCGGGAAGGTCTGCAGCCAGCCGGTGCACGGGCCAGCCAAACCCGGCCAGCAGCGGCCCCGCCCAGCCCTTGCCGACCAGGTGGAGCGCAAGGCCTGCATCGGACAGCCGCTGCAGCGTGGGCACCGACAGCACGACATCGCCCACGAAGTTGCGCAGGCGCACGACAAGGGCGGTGGGTGGCACGGCGGGCACGGCTGGCTCGGGCGAGGCCCGGCATTGTCGTGCACCGTGCGGCGGCTGGCGACACGGTGCACCTGGCTGGCGTTCAGCCCTGGGAGCGCGTGGGTGCTGCCGTGCCGGCCGGGCGGCCTGCATCGCCGCGCGAACGCTCGGCAGGGCCGGCTGCAGGCTTGGGCGAGCGGTAGGTGGTGTGGCTCTCGCGGGCCGGCTTGGACGCCACGGCGGTGCTGCCCTGGAAGGCGGCCGCGCCCACGCGCAGCCCTGCGTCCGACATGCGCCGGGCGTTGCCCGGGCCCATGCCGCTCACGCGCTGGACGAGGTCGTCCCAGTCCTTGAACTCGCCGCTCTTGCGGGCGGCCAGGATCTTGGACGACATCGCCGGGCCGATCCCCTTGACGGTCTCGAGTTCGGCCTGCGTGGCCTTGTTGACGTCGACGGCACTCGTGCCGGCCAGGGCAGGTGCGGCCAGGCCGAGCAGGGCGGCCAGCAGCAGCGGGGCGAGGAAACGGAACATGGGCATCTCCTTGTGGTGGATGGCCGGCGGCGCCGACCTGCAGGAGATTCTTCGCGTCGCTGGCCCGGGGCGAAACCCGCCTGAGGGCCAGCCCGAAGGGTGCCCTCCGAAGGGGGGGGCAGATGCGGAGCGCGTGCGCCGTCAGCCCGACGTCGCGTGTGCGGCCGCGCGCCGGAGGCGGCGGATGCGCCGCTTCATGCGCCGGATGCGGTTGAGCCGGTGCAGCCCTTGGAGCAGGCGCACCGGCCAGGCGGGCGCGAGCTCACGGCACGCGCCATACCAGGTGTATTGCGTGGCCAGTTCCTCGGGGCTGAGGTCGTACTCCAGGATGAGCCGCTCGACATCGCGTGCCGGGTCCATCTCCGGGTGGTTGCGATAGAGCTCGCCGCCCAGGGGCCGCGTGTGCCACACGGGTGTCGCGTCCAGGATCGCCATGGCTGCGCGGCCCTCGGCGCCCACGAGCCGCGGCCAGACGAAGTCCAGGCCCCACCCGCTGCGGCTGCGGCCGAAGCTGGGCAGGCACGCGCGCAGGGCCTCGCGTTCGAAGATCGGTGCCATGACCTCCACGAAGCCGGTGCGGCGCAGCACGTGGCCAGGCTGCTGCAGCAGCATCGGATGCCCGTGGAAGGACTCGCGCGTGAGCGCCGGCTGCGCCAGCGCCAGCGCCAGGCCGCGAAAGAGCGCGAACATGCGGTTGATCGTGGCCGTGTCGACCGCCAGATCGTCGTCGGGGAACCAGAAGGTGTCGTAGCGCTCCAGCAGCCCGGGCTGCGCCTGGAGCAGTTCCCCGATGCACGGCCACTTGGGGCCCTTGCGGGCTTCCCACAGCGCCGTGTCGGCCCGGTAACGGTCCGGCTCGTTGCCGTAGTAGCTGACGAACAGGTCGAAGTCCCGCGGCGCGCCGGCGATCCACTGCCCGTGCAAAGAGCGGTCTCCCGCACGCAGCACGACGAGGTTGCGAGGCCCGGAGCCGGTCACGAGGGGCGCGCCAGCAGATCCTGCGCCGTCTTGAGCGCAGCGGCCACGATCTGGTCCATGTTGAAGTAGCGGTACTGCGCGAGCCGGCCCACGAAGGTCACGTCGCGCTCCGCGTCGGCGAGTTCGGCGTAGCGCCGGAAGAGCGCCTCGTTGGCCGGGTTGGGCACCGGGTAGTAGGGGTCGCCCTCGGCCTGCGGGTACTCGCGCACGATGGACGTGCCGGTGTGGGGCTGGCCCGTGAGATGTCGGAACTCCGTGATGCGCGTGTAGGCGTGGCGGTTCGGGTAGTTGACGGTGCCGACCTCCTGGAAGCGCCCGCCTGCGGGCTCGGCGATGTGCTCGTGCTCGAAGCGCAGGCTGCGGTAGGGCAGGCGGCCGAAGCGGTGGCCGTAGAAGGCATCGACCGGGCCGGTGTAGACGAGGTGGCCGAAGCGCCAGGCAGCGCGTGCCTGCGCGTCGTCGCAGCCCGTGCGCACGGTGATCAGAGGGTGGTCGAGCATGCGCCGGAAGAGCGCGCCGTAGCCCTGCTCGGGCATGAACTGGTAGCGGTCGGTGAAGTAGCGGTCGTCGTCGTTGGTGCGCGTGGGGATGCGCGCAGCCACGCCAGCGGAGAGCTCGCTCAGGTCCAGGCCCCACTGCTTGCGCGTGTAGCCGCGGAAGAACTTCTCGCACAGGTCCGGACCGACGCTGCCCAGCACCACGTCCTCGCTCGTGCGCACCGGCTCGCGCGGCGTTCGCACGCGCTCCAGGAACTGCGCCACGCCGTCTTCGTCGAGGTCCAGCCCGTAGAGCCGGTTGATCGTCGTGCGGTTGATCGGGATCGGCAGCAGCTGCCCGTCCACCTCGGCCAGCACCCGGTGCTCGTAGAAGCGCCAGGTGGTGAAGCGCGACAGGAAGCGCATCACCGCCTCGCTGTTGGTGTGGAAGATGTGCGGGCCGTAAGGGTGCACGAGCACGCCGTGCGCGTCGATCTCGTCCCAGGCGTTGCCCCCGATGTGGGGCCGCCGGTCGACGATGGCCACCCGCCTGCCCGCGTCGGCGAGAATGCGTGCGCAAGTGGAGCCGGCAAAGCCTGCCCCCACGATCAGGAAGTCGACCTCGGCAGCAGGTTCAGTGCGCATGGCGATGATGGCGGTCTCGCAGGGGGAGCCGGGGTGGGTGGGCACGCCGCCGGCAGGCGACGCAGCCGCCGGCGCGGATTGTGTCAGACGCCCCCGGGTGCTGCACTTCGTCACCGGCGGCTTCTCAGGAGCCACCGCCGTGGCGGCCGACCTGGTGCGCGGCTCGCTGGCCAGCGGGCGCGTCGAGCCGATGCTGGTGCTCAGGCACAAGCGCCAGACGCCACCCGCGCGCGTGCAGGCGCTGCGCGACGAGGGCGTGCCGGTGCAGCTCGTGCCCGGCTGGGCGCACGTGGCCACGGTCGCGGCGCTGGTGCAGGCGTGCCGGCGCTTCCGGCCCGACGTCCTCGTGGCCCATGGCTTCAGCGAGCACCTGTGGGGGCGCTACGCCGGGCTGCTGGCTGGCGTGGCGCACCTCGTGCACGTGGAGCACAACTCGCGCGAGCGCTACACCCGCTGGCGGGCTGCGCAGGCGCGCTGGCTGGCGCAGCGCACCGATGCGATCGTGGGGGTGTCCGAAGGGGTGCGGGCGAGCCTGCTTGCCCTGGGCATGCCCGAGGCGCGCACACTGGCCATCGACAACGGCATCCGCCTGGAGCGCTTTGCCGAGGGTGACAGGCCCCACGAGGCGCGCGCGCGCCAGGTGGTGATGGCCGCGCGCTTCGCGCGCCAGAAGGATCCGGCCACGCTCATCCGAGCGGCCGCACGGCTGCGCAGCCGCGGCATCGAGCTGCCCGTGATGCTGGCTGGCGGCGGCAAGACCCGCCTGCGCCGCGAGGCCGAGCGGCTCGTGGCTTCGCTCGGCCTGGGCGGGCAGGTGCGCTTCCTCGGCCAGCACGGCGACGTGCCGGGGCTGCTCACAGGCAGCACCCTGCACGTGCTCAGCACCCACTACGAGGGCATGCCCTTGGCGCTCGTGGAGGCGATGGCGGCCGGATGCGCGGTGGCCGGCTCCGCGGTGCCGGGCGTGCGCGAACTGCTGCGCGACGGCGTGGATGGCCGACTCTTTGCCGAGGGCGACGACGAGGCGCTGGCTGCCATCCTCGAGGCCTGGTGGCGAGATCCCGCACAGGCCCAGGCCCTCGGGCGCGCCGCACGCGCCCGGGCGCTGGCCGACTTCGGGCTCGCCCGGATGACCGAACGCTACGAGGCGCTCTTCGAGCAGTTGTGTGCCGGCCCGGGGATGCGGCGGCCGGGTTGAGGCCGCGTGCCACGCGCCGGCGCGGCCAGCCCTATTCGCACCAGTGCTGCGCCACCCAGCGTGCCGGCCGCACCACGCGCAGCGCCCGGTTGCGCCGCCCGGCCAGCGCATCGGGCGGGTTGACCTCGCCATGAAAGACGATGATGCGCGCGCCCGCCGGGAGCTTCGGTTCGCGCCAGTAGTTGGCGGGCCAGGGCGGGATGCAGTGGTACTTGTAGCTTGCGCACCAGGCCCCGGGCCAGTATCGCAGCCGGCCCTGGCGGTGCATCACCTCGGAGAGGAAGGCCTGCTCGTTGCGCAGCCGCGCGCGAACGGCCGCCTGCGTCTGGCGGAACTCGGCCAGCACGTCGGCGTGCGCACCCAGCTCGAAGCGGTAGACCGATGAGTTGCCGGTGATGCGCCACGGCCGCTTCCAGTCGTGGATGATGAGGAACTCGCCCGGCTCCTCGTAGAACGGCGTGATGTCGTCGACGATGACGACGTCCAGGTCCAGGAAGAGCGCGGTGCCGCGCAGCCCGTGCAGGTCTGCCTCGAAGGTCGTGAGCTTGGTCCAGCCCCGTTCCGGGATCCCCGGGGGCAGTGCCAGGCTCGGGATCGGCAGGCACTGCACCTCCGTGCGCACGCCCTGCGCATCGTCGGTCAGGCATACGAAGCGGAACTCGCCACGCAGGTGGCGCCGCACCATCGCGTAGAGCCGGTTCACGTACTCGGGGCCGTACTTCGTGCCCCACTTCATGCACAGCACGACACGCGCCGGCGTCGGCGCCGGGGCGGTCACAGCTCCTCCACCGAGCGGGGCGGGAAGGTGTCCCAGCCCAGGCATCCCGGGCACTGCCAGAACCAGTGCCGCGCCTCGAAGCCGCATGCCGCGCAGCGGTAGCGCTGAAGCGGCGTGGCCGCGCGCTCGACCGCCCGGCGCAGCCCCTGCAGGCCCGCTTCGCCCCAGGAAGCCGGCGGCAGCCCGAGCAGGGCCTGCGCCCCGGCCAGGCCGGGGGCGTTTTGCAGGTGTGTGGCCAGCAGCGCCGCCTGGGCCGACTCCTGCCCCTCCTCGAGCTGCAGGCGGGCCTGCAGCACCGCCGTGGAGGGCTGTGCGGCGTAGAAGGCATCCAGCACGCCGCGCGCGGCCTCGGCGCGGCCGCTGGCGCGCGCCAGCCGCGCGTAGTCGGCTGCCACCAGGCCGAAGCAGGCGGGCGAGGCCTGCCGGATGGCGTCGCAGGCCTGCAGGGCCTGGGGGATGTCGCCGTCGCGCTCGAGCCAGCGCAGGCGCAGCACCCAGGGGCGTGCGGCGTGGCTGTGGGCCGCCAGGGCGCGTGCGAGGGCTGCGTGCGCCTCGTCCTTGCGCTGCTGCGCATCGGCCAGTTCGGCCTGCTCGCATTCGAAGTGGGCGATGCGCGCGCCGAAGTCGCCGCGGCCGGCGCGCTGCAGCCGCTGCGCAGCCTCGATCGCGGCCGGCCAGTCGCGCGAGCGCTCGTGCAGCGACAGCAGCGCGAGATCGGCCTCGGCCTCGAAGGCGGTGCCGTGCAGCTGCGTGAAGGCGGCCTCGGCGCGGTCGAAGAGGCCCGCACGCAGGTAGTCCTGCGCCAGGGCATGCCGCGCGCGGTTGCGCTCGGTCGCGGGCAGGTCTGCGCGGGCCAGCAGGTGCTCGTGCACGCGCACGGCGCGCTCGAATTCACCCCGGCGCCGGAACAGGTTGCCCAGCGCGAAGTGCAGCTCGACCGCGTCGGGGTCGTTGCGCACCGCCTCGATGAAGGCGTCCACCGCCTTGTCCTGCTGCTCGTTGAGCAGCAGGCTCAGCCCGCGGAAGTAGGCGCGCGGGGCCTCGCGCTGCTCGCGCCCGAGCTGCCTGAGGTCCAGGCGCGCGGCAATCCAGCCCAGCGCGAAGGCCGCCGGCAGCACCAGCAGCCCGAGCTGCAGCCACGGGACGTCAAAGTCCATCGCGTGGCGGGTGCTCGGGCGGGGGGGCCGCGGCAGGGGCGGGGCTGGCTGGCGTGCGTGCGGGCGGGGCGCTCCAGCGATTGGCCTCGCGGCGGTGGCGCCACCAGCTCGGCAGCATCGCCAGCACGCCCGTGGCGCTGCCCAGGGCGAAGGCCGCGAGCACGACGATCACCATCGGCGCGCTCCAGTCGACGCCGAAGAACCAGTGCACCGTGACCGGCTGCTGGTTGTTCAGCGCGAAGGCGAAGAGGGTGAAGAAGACGAAGGCCCGCGCCAGCCAGACGAGGATGCGCATGGCGGGAAGACTATCACGCAGCCCTGTCCGGCTGCGCGCGCGGCGCCTCGTCCACGGCCTCGCGCAGGGCCTTGCCTGGCTTGAAGTGCGGAACCAGCCGTTCCGGGATCACCACCTGCGCGCCGCTTCGGGGGTTGCGCCCGACGCGCGGCGGACGCCGGCTGATGGAGAAGCTCCCGAAGCCCCGGATCTCGATGCGGTGCCCGCGCGCGAGCGCGTCGGACATCGCATCGAGCATCGTCTTGACGGCGAACTCGGCATCCCGCAGCGTCAGCTGCGGGAAGCGTTCGGCCAGCCGGGCGACGAGGTCCGACCGGGTCATGCGGTCAGCCGTTGCCGCCCTGGCCGCTGCCGCCGTCGAGCTTGGCACGCAGCAGCGCACCCAGGCTCGTCGTGCCTGCGCTCTCGCGCTCGTTGCTGGCCGACAGGCGCTGCATGGCCTCCTGCTGGTCAGCCGCGTCCTTGGCCTTGAGCGAGACCTGGATCGAGCGGGTCTTGCGGTCGATGTTGATGATCATCACCGACAGGTCGTCGCCTTCCTTGAGCACGTTGCGCGCGTCCTCGACGCGGTCACGGCTGATCTCGCTGGCGCGCAGGTAGCCCGTCACCTCGTCGCTGAGCTGGACTTCCGCACCCCGCACGTCCACCGTCTTCACCTTGCCGCCCACGATCGCGCCGCGGTCATGGATGGTCGTGAAGGTGGTGAAGGGGTCGGTGTCGAGTTGCTTGATGCCCAGCGAGATGCGCTCGCGCTCGACATCCACCGCCAGCACGATGGCCTCCAATTCCTGGCCCTTGCGGTAGTTGCGCACGGCAGCCTCGCCGGGCTCCGTCCACGACAGGTCGGACAGGTGAACCAGGCCGTCGATGCCCTGCGCCAGGCCGATGAACACGCCGAAGTCGGTGATCGACTTGACCGGGCCCTTGACGCGGTCGCCGCGCTTGACGTTGGAGCTGAACTCTTCCCAGGGGTTGGCCTTGCACTGCTTCATGCCCAGGCTGATGCGGCGCTTGTCCTCGTCGATCTCCAGCACCATGACCTCGACCTCCTCGCCGAGCGTCACGACCTTGGAGGGGGCCACGTTCTTGTTGGTCCAGTCCATCTCCGAGACGTGCACCAGGCCCTCGATGCCCGGCTCGATCTCGACGAAGGCGCCGTAGTCGGCGATGTTCGTGACCTTGCCGAACAGGCGCGTGCCCGTGGGATAGCGGCGCGACACGCCCATCCAGGGGTCGTCGCCCAGCTGCTTCAGGCCCAGGCTGACGCGGTTCTTCTCGGCGTCGAACTTGAGCACCTTGGCCGTGAGCTCCTGGCCCACCTGCACCACCTCGGTGGGGTGGCGCACGCGGCGCCAGGCCATGTCGGTGATGTGCAGCAGGCCGTCGATGCCGCCCAGGTCGACGAAGGCGCCGTACTCGGTGATGTTCTTCACCACGCCGTGGACGATCGCGCCCTCGGTCAGCGTCTCGAGCAGCTTGGCGCGCTCCTCGCCCATCGAGGCCTCGACCACCGCGCGGCGCGACAGCACCACGTTGTTGCGCTTGCGGTCGAGCTTGATGACCTTGAATTCCATGGTCTTGCCCTCGAAGGGCGACATGTCCTTCACGGGGCGGGTGTCCAGCAGCGAGCCGGGCAGGAAGGCGCGGATGCCGTTGACCAGCACCGTCAGGCCGCCCTTGACCTTGCCGCTGACCGTGCCGGTGACGAAGTCGCCGGACTCGAGCGCGTTCTCCAGCGACAGCCAGGAGGCCAGGCGCTTGGCCTTGTCACGCGACAGGATCGTGTCGCCGTAGCCGTTCTCCACGGCGTCGATGGCCACCGAGACGTAGTCGCCGACCTGGACCTCGAGCTCGCCCTGGTCGTTCTTGAACTCCTCCACCGGGATGTAGGACTCGCTCTTGAGCCCGGCGTTGACGACGACGTGGTTGAAGTCGATGCGCACCACCTCGGCGGTGATGACCTCGCCGGCGCGCATCTCGCTGCGCTTGAGCGACTCCTCGAACAGGGCGGCAAAGGACTCTCCGCCCATGGCGGACTGGATCTCGGTCATGTGGTTTCCTGAGCCGGCGGTCGCAGCACGGGGTGCGGGTGCCGGCAGTTCGTGCAACGGATGTTGCGGGGTTGTGGTTGGACACGTCACCGCACCCGGTGGCCTGCCGGCCGAAGGGAGGTGCGGTGGGCGGGGAAACCGCCGCGACAGGCTAGGCCTGGAACGGCGTGCGCTGTGCCCACCAGCCCAGCACGAGTTCGACCGATTCGTCGATCCCGAGCCCGGAGTTGTCGAGCGGCAGCGCATCCTGCGCGGCCTGGAGCGGTGCGGCGCTGCGATTGCGGTCGCGCGCATCACGCAGCTCAAGGTCAGCGCGAAGATCCTCGATTCTAGCGGGAATTCCCTTCGAAATCAATTGCTTATGGCGCCTGAGCGCACGCTGCTCGGCACTCGCCGTCAGGAACACCTTGAGCCGCGCATCGGGGAACACCACGGTGCCCATGTCTCGCCCGTCGGCCACCAGCCCGGGCGGTCGCCGAAAGCCGAGCTGCAGCGCGTGCAGCGCCTGGCGCACGGCCGGCACCGCCGACACGCGCGAAGCCAGCAGCCCGCCCGCTTCGCTGCGGACGTCCTGCGTCACGTCCTGCCCGTCCAGCAGGATGCGCTCGCCTTCGAAGCGCAGGTCGATCGAGGCTGCCAGCCGGGCGAGTGCCTGCGCATCGTCGAGAGCCACGCCGGCCCGCTCGGCGGCCACGCCTGCGGCGCGGTAGATCGCGCCCGAGTCGAGCTGCACGTAGCCCAGGGCCTGGGCCAGGCGCGCGGCGAGTGTCCCCTTGCCGGAGGCCGAGGGCCCGTCCACGGCGATCACGGGGATGTCGGACGGGTCGGCCTGCGCGACGCCGAAGAGCGTCTCGAAGTAGTCCGGGAAGGTCTTGGCCACGCAGCCCGGGTCCTCGATGCGCAGGGGCACCGGTGGCGAGGCACCGGCCGCCGCATTGAAGGCGGCCAGCGACCCGCACATGGCCATGCGGTGGTCGTCGTAGGTGTGCCAGCTTGCGGCGTGCCAGGCCGCGGGGGGGTGCACCTCGAGCCAGTCCGGGCCCTCGGCGACCCTGGCGCCCACCTTGCGCAACTCGGTGGCCATCGCAGCCAGGCGGTCCGTCTCCTTCACGCGCCAGCTCGCGATGTTCGTCAGCCGCGTGGGCCCGTCGGCGTACAGCCCCATGACCGCCAGCGTCATGGCCGCGTCGGGGATGGCGTTGCAATCGAGCTCGATCGCGCGCAAGGGCCAGGCCCCTCGGCACACCTCGAGCCAGTTCGGCCCGCCGCGCACCTGCGCGCCCATCGCCCGCGCGGCCTCGACGAAGCCGATGTCGCCCTGGATCGAGTCCAGGCCCACGCCCTCGATGCGCACCTGCCGGCCGTCGGTCGCGGCGATGGCGCCCAGGGCGATGAAGTAGGAGGCTGAGGACGCATCGCCCTCCACGTGGACCTCGCCAGGCGAGGCGTAGCGGCTGCCGCCCGCAACCGTGAAGCGCTGGAAGCCCTCGCGGCGCACCGACACGCCGAAGCGCGCCAGCATGTTCAGGGTGATCTCGACGTAGGGCTTGGAGATCAGCTCGCCGTCGACCTCCACCACGATGTCGCGGTCGGTGGCCACCAGCGGCAGCGACAGCAGCAAAGCCGTGAGGAACTGGCTCGACACGTCACCGCGCACGCGGATCGGACGCTCCAGCGCCAGGCCACCGGTCACGGGGCCCGACACGCGCAGGGGCGGGTAGCCGGGCTGCCCGAGCTCGTCCACGTGCGCGCCGAGCTGGCGCAGGGCGTCCACCAGGTCGCCGATCGGGCGCTCGTGCATGCGCGCCACACCGGAGAGCTCGAATCGCCCGCCCTGGTCGGCCGCCAGCAGCGCCAACGCTGCGGCCAGCGGCCGCATCGCCGTGCCGGCGTTGCCGAGGAAGAGCCGGGCTTCACGCACGCCCAGCTGCCCGCCCAGGCCCGCCACGTGCCAGCTCGCACCCCTTTGCTCCACGCCACAGCCCAGCGTGCGCAGGGCCTGCAGCATCACGCGGGTGTCGTCGGAATCGAGCAGGTCGTGCACGACTGTCGTGCCGGCGGCCAGGCCGGCCAGCAGCAGCACGCGGTTGGAGATGCTCTTGGAGCCGGGCAGGCGCACGGTGCCGTGGGCGCGGCACAAGGGCGGCAGGTCGAGGAAGGGCGTTGCGTACATCGTCGCCAGGCCAGGTCTGGACGGGCTCAGTCGCCGGCGTCGCCTGCGCCGCACATGCGCCAGGCGGCGCGTGCCTGTGCGATCGCGGTCAGGCGTGCGTGCAGCGCCTTGCCGTCGCCGGCTTCGAGCAGCGCCTCCAGCGAGTCCAGTGCGGCACGGAAGGCCGCCGCCTGCAGCCGCACCTCGTCGCGGTTGGCCAGCAGGATGTCGCGCCACATGGCCGGCTCGGCCGCGGCGATGCGTGTGAAGTCGCGAAAGCCCGGGCCGGCGAGGTCGAGCAGGGCGGGCCCGCGGGCCTGCCGCGCCACGGATTCGAAGAAGGCGTAGGCGAGCAGGTGGGGCAGGTGGCTCACGGCAGCGAAGGCGTGGTCGTGCGCCTGGGCATCCATCTCGACCACGCGCGCTCCCAGCACCTCCCACAGCGCGCGCGCCCGCGACACGAGGCGGGTCTCCTGTTCGGACGAGGGGGTGAGCACGACGAGGCGGTCGCGGTAGAGCGAGGCCTGCGCGTGGTCGACGCCTGCCGTCTCCTTGCCTGCGATCGGGTGCGCCGGCACGAACTGGGCGGCGCGTTCGGCCAGGGCCTGCCGCGCGGCCTGCAGCACATCGCGCTTGGTGCTGCCCACATCCATGCACAGCGCCTGCGGGCCGAGCGCCTCGCGCAACCCGGCCAGGGCCGTTGCGGTCGCGGCCACCGGAACGGACAGCAGTACCACGTCGCTGCCTCGGGCGGCCTCGGCGGGCGAGTCGGCCACCGTGTCGATCACGCCCAGGGTGCGGGCGCGCTCGGCCGACTCGCGCGAGCGGCTGTAGCCCACGATGCGGCCCACCTGCCCCGCGGCGCGCAAGGCGAGCGCGAAGCTGCCGCCCATGAGGCCGCAGCCGATGACCCCGAGTTGCTCGACCATCCCGGGGCTCAGTGCGCGTCGACCGGGTAGGCGCCCAGCACCTTGAAGAAGGCGCAGGTCTCGCGCAGCTCGGCCAGAGCACCTGCCACGCGCGGGTCGTCGGGGTGACCCTCCAGATCGATGTAGAAGTAGTACTCCCACTGCCCCGACCGCGCGGGGCGGGATTCGAAGCGCGTCATCGACACCCCGTGCAGCTTCAGCGGCACGAGCATGTCGTGCACGGCCCCGGGCCGGTTGTGCACCGACACCACGAGGCTCGTGCAGTCGTGCCCGCTGGCTCGCGGGGCGGGATGCTGCGCGGGCAGGGCCACGACGGCAAAGCGTGTGCGGTTGTGGGCGTCGTCCTGGATCGCCGCTGCCGCCACGTGCAGGCCGAACTCGCTGGCCGCACGGTCTCCGGCCACGGCGGCGAGCTCGGGGTCGAGCGCCGCCAGGCGCGCGCCCTCGGCATTGCTCGCCACGGGCCGGCGCTCGGCCTGCGGCAGGTGCAGGGAAAGCCAGCCGTGGCACTGCGCCAGGGCCTGCGGATGGGCCAGCACGGCCTTGACGCCGTCCAGCCCGGCGCGCGCGCGCAACAGGTTGTGGCGAACGAGCAGGCTCGTCTCGCCGATGATCGACAGCGGCGAGTGCAGCAGCAGGTCCAGCGAGCGCGCCACGACGCCCTCGGTGGAGTTCTCCACCGGCACCACGCCGAAATCTGCCGCACCCGCGCTCGATGCGCGAAAGACCTCGTCGATGCTCGCGCAGGGTACGCGCACGATCGACGAGCCGAAGTATCCCAGCGCCGCCTGTTCGCTGAAGGTGCCCGCAGGCCCGAGGTAGGCCACGCGCGTGGGCGTCTCCAGTGCCCGGCAGGCCGACATGATCTCGCGCCAGATCGGCGCCACGCTCTGGCTGCGCAGCGGGCCGGCGTTGGCTGCCTGGAGCGTGGCGATCACCTGCGCCTCGCGCTCGGGACGAAAGACCGGCGAGCCCTCGTGCTTCTTGAGCTCGCCCACCTGCAGCGCGATGCCCGCGCGCCGGTTGAGCAGCGCCAGCAGCTGGCGGTCGACCGCGTCGATCTGCTCGCGCAGCGACTGCAGCGTGTCGCCCATCAGGTGCCCTCGGCCGCGGGGCCGCCGGCCCCGCCATCGGCGCCACCGTCCGCCGCAGGCTCCCCGCCGGCGTCGTTCTCGACGATGCGCTGCAGGCCGCTGAGCTTCGTGCCATCGTCCAGGGCGATCAGCTTGACGCCCTGCGTGGCACGGCCGAGCTCGCGCATCTCCGCCACGCGCGTGCGCACGAGCACGCCGCGGTCGGTGATGAGCATGATCTCGTCGGCCGGCCGCACGAGCGTGGCGGCCACGACGCGGCCGTTGCGCTCGCTTTGCTGGATCGCGATCATCCCCTTGGTGCCACGCCCGTGGCGCGTGTACTCGACGATGCTCGTGCGCTTGCCGTAGCCGTTCTCGGTGGCCGTGAGCACGCTCTGCGTCTCGTCCTCGGCCACGAGCATCGCGATCACGTTCTGGCCTTCCTCGAGCATCATGCCGCGCACGCCGCGGGCGGTGCGACCCATCGGGCGCACGTCGTCCTCATCGAAGCGCACCGCCTTGCCGCCGTCGGAGAACAGCATCACGTCGTGCTTGCCGTCCGTGAGGGCGGCGCCGATCAGGTAGTCGCCCGCGTCCAGATCCACCGCGATGATGCCGGCCTTGCGCGGGTTGCTGAATTCGTCCAGGGCCGTCTTCTTGACCGTGCCCAGCGCCGTGGCCATGAACACGTAGTGGTCGGCCGGGAAGCTGCGGAACTCGCCCGTCAGGGGCAGCACCACCGTGATCTTCTCTTCCGCCTGCAGGGGGAACATGTTGACGATGGGCTTGCCGCGGCTGGCGCGGCCGCCCTGCGGCACCTCCCAGACCTTGAGCCAGTAGACGCGGCCGCGGTCGGAGAAGCACAGGATCCAGTCGTGCGTGTTGGCGATGAAGAGCTGGTCGATCCAG
>JBBAPJ010000015.1:0-41345 GCA_040400855.1 Rubrivivax sp. | reverse complement strand
GGCGAGCTGCCCCTGTCGCTCACGGGCGACCCGACGCGCGTGCGCCAGGTGCTGCTGAACCTGCTGAGCAACGCGGTGAAGTTCACCGAGAAGGGCCGCGTGGACCTGGTGCTGGGCTGCGACGCCGTGGGCAGCGAACATCCGCTGCTGCACCTGGCCGTGAAGGACACAGGCATCGGCATCTCTCCAGCGATGCACGAGGGCATCTTCGAGGCCTTCGTGCAGGAGGATGCCTCCACGACGCGGCGCTACGGCGGCTCGGGCCTGGGCCTGAGCATCAGCAAGCGGCTGGTCGAGCTCATGGGCGGGCGCATCTGGGTGGAGAGCACGCCCGGGCACGGCAGCGTGTTCCACGTGACGCTGCCGCTCCTGGAGCCGCAGTGGGCGCAGGCCGTGGTCGAGGCACCGGCCGACGGCCCGGCGAGCGGGCCCGTGCCGCTGGACGAGCTGCCCGACGACGCCCCGAAGATCCTGGTGGTGGAGGACAACCCCGCCAACCAGAAGCTGATGACCTGGCTGCTCGAGCGCCAGGGCTACCGCGTGAGCCTGGCGGTGGACGGCTCGCAGGCCGTGCAGATCTACGCCAGCCAATCCTTCCAGGCCGTGCTGATGGACGTGCAGATGCCGGTGATGAGCGGCCTGGAGGCCAGCCGGCTGATGCGCGAGATGGAGCGCACGCGCGGCTCGCCGCGCACGCCGATCATCGCCGTGACCGCCAACGCGATCCTCGGCGACCGCCAGGAGTGCCTGCAAGCCGGCATGGACGACTGGCTGGCCAAGCCCTTCAGCGCCGCTCAGCTGCGCGAGAAGGTCGAGGCCTGGGTGTCACCCCCGTCCACCACCTCACCGTAGCCCCCGCCGCCCGGGGTCTCGATCACGAAGACATCGCCGGCCGTCATCTCGACGCTGCCGATGTGGCGCAGCCGCTCGACGCGGCCATCGATGCGCTCCACACGGTTCTCGCCGCACGCCCCGGGCTGCCCGCCGGCCATGCCGAAGGCCGGCACCTCGCGCCCGTTGGACAGGATCGAGGCCGTCATCGGCTCGAGGAAGCGCACGCGCCGCACGCCACCGTCGCCGCCGCGCCAGCGCCCGGCCCCGCCCGAGCCGGTGCGGATCTCGTAGCTCTCCAGCCGCACCGGGAAGCGGAACTCGAGCACCTCGGGGTCGGTCAGGCGCGAGTTCGTCATGTGCGTCTGCACCACGCTCGTGCCGGCAAAGCCCCCCACCACATGCCCTGCCGCATCCAGCCGCGCGCCCGCCCCGCTGCCCCCCGACACCGTCTCGTAGTACTGGTAGCGGTCGTTGCCGAAGGTGAAGTTGTTCATCGTGCACTGCGACGCGGCCATCAGGCCCAGGGCGCCATACAGCGCGTTGGTCACGCACATCGAGGTCTCGACGTTGCCGGCCACCACCGCCGCCGGCGGGTTCGGGTTGAGCATGCAGCCCTCGGGCACGGTCACCTGCAGCGGCTTGAGGCACCCGGCGTTGAGCGGGATGTCGTCCTCCACGAGCGTGCGAAAGACGTACAGCACCGCCGCCATCGTCACCGCCTTGGGGGCGTTGAAGTTGTTGGGCAGCTGCGCGCTCGTGCCCGTGAAGTCGATGCTGGCGGCGCGTGCGGCGGCGTCCACCTGCACGCGCACGCAGATGCGAGCGCCGTTGTCCAGCGCGAGCTCGAAGGCGCCGTCCTTGAGCGCCGTGATCACGCGCCGCACCGACTCCTCGGCGTTGTCCTGCACGTGCTGCATGTAGGCGGCCACCGTCTGGCGGCCGAACTGCGCGACCATCGCGCGCAGCTCCTGCACGCCCTTCTCGTTGGCGGCGATCTGCGCGCGCAGGTCGGCAATCGTCTGATCGGGGTTGCGCGCCGGCCAGCGCCCGCTGGCCAGCTGCGCGCGCAGCGCCTGCTCGCGCAGCTGGCCGCCGCGCACGAGCAGGAAGTTGTCGAAGAGCACGCCTTCCTCGTCGATGGTCGAGGAGAAGGGCGGCATCGAGCCGGGCGTGGAGCCGCCGATGTCGGCGTGGTGGCCGCGGCTGGCGACGTAGAAGTCCGGGCGAGCGGACGCCTCCTCCAGGAACACCGGCGTCACCACCGTGACGTCGGGCAGGTGCGTGCCGCCGTGGTACGGGTCGTTGAGCACGAACACGTCGCCCGGGCGCATGTCCGGGTTGCGCGCGATGACCGTGCGGATGCTCTCGCTCATCGAGCCCAGGTGCACCGGCATGTGCGGGGCGTTGGCGATGAGCTGGCCCTGCGCATCGAAGAGCGCACAGGAGAAGTCCAGCCGCTCCTTGATGTTGACCGAGTAGGCGGTGTTCTGCAGACGCAGCCCCATCTGCTCGGCGATGTTCATGAAGAGGTTGTTGAAGACCTCCAGCAGCACCGGGTCGGCCTCGGTGCCAGCCGCATGGCGCAGGGCGCGCGGGCGTACACGCGCGAGCTCGAGTGCGCCGCCGGCACGCACCACGGCCTGCCAGCCGGGCTCGACCACGGTCGTGGCATTGCGCTCGGCAATCACGGCCGGGCCTTCGATGCGCGCACCCGGGGCGAGCTGCTCGCGCACCCACAGCCCGGCCTCGACCCAGCCGGCGGCGGCGTCATCAGGCTCGGCGTACAGGCGCACGCGCTCCACGGCGGGCGGCTCGTGCAGCGCGGGGGCTTCGGCGGTCACGGCCTCATCCCGCCGCTCGCCCGGCCCGATCGCCTCCGCGGACACCGCCTCGACCACCAGCGTCCGGCCCGGCATCAGGAAGGCAAAGCGCTGCCGGTAGGCCTCCTCGAAGGCCGCCTGCACTTCGGGCAGGCTGGCCAGCGGCACGACCAGTGCCGTGTCCGTGCCCTGGTAGCGCACGTGGATGCGCATGCGCCGCTCGATGGCGTGCGCCGCAAAGCCCTGCTCCACCAGTTCATCGGCGGCGGCCTGCGCGAGCGCGTTCGCACGCGCGGCCGCCTCGGCCAGCCCCGCCTCGTCGAGCGTACGCTCCACCGAGGCCTCGCGCATCGCGATCTGGTCGGCCAGCCCCATGCCGTAGGCCGACAGCACGCCGGCCAGCGGGTGGATGAACACGCGCGTCATGGCGAGGGCATCGGCCACCGCGCAGGCGTGCTGGCCGCCCGCCCCGCCGAAGCACTGCAGCGTGTAGCGCGTGACGTCGTAGCCGCGCGCCACCGAGATGCGCTTGATGGCGTTGGCCATGTTCTGCACCGCGATGCGCAGGAAGCCGGCGGCCAGCGCCTCGGGCGTCGTGTCGCGCCCGGTGGCACGCCGCACCTCGCCGGCCATCGCCTCGAAGCGCCCGACCACGCCGGTGCGGTCCAGTGGCTCGTCTCCTCCCGGCCCGAAGACCTTCGGGAACCACTGCGGCTGCACGCGCCCGAGCATCACGTTGGCGTCCGTCACGGCCAGCGGCCCGCCGCGGCGGTAGCTCGCCGGGCCGGGGTTGGCACCGGCGCTTTGCGGCCCCACGCGCAACCGCGCGCCGTCGAAGCGCAGGATCGAGCCGCCACCGGCGGCCACCGTGTGGATGCTCATCATCGGCGCGCGCATGCGCACGCCGGCCACCTGCGTCTCGAAGGCGCGCTCGAACTCGCCGGCGTAGTGGCTCACGTCGGTGGAGGTGCCGCCCATGTCGAAGCCGATGACGCGCCCATGCCCGGCCGCCACGGCCGTGCGCACCATGCCCACGATGCCGCCGGCCGGGCCGGACAGGATCGCATCCTTGCCCTGGAAGCGGTGCGCCTCGGTCAGGCCTCCCGAGCTCTGCATGAAGAAGAGCGGCACGCCCGGCATCTGCGCGGCCACCTGGTCCACGTAGCGGCGCAGGATCGGGCTCAGGTAGGCGTCCACCACCGTCGTGTCGCCGCGCGAGACGAACTTCATCATCGGGCTCGTCTCGTGCGAGGTGCTCACCTGCGCGAAGCCCGCCTGGCGCGCCAGGCGCGCCGCGGCCTGCTCGTGCGCCGTGTGGCGCCAGCCGTGCATGAAGACGATGGCCACGGCGCGGATGCCGTCGGCCGCGGCCTGGCGCAGCTGCGCCTGCAGGGCTGCCTCGTCCAGCGGCACCAGCACCTCGCCGGCGACCCCCACGCGCTCGTCGGCCTCCACCACGCGCTCGTAGAGCAACTCGGGCAGCACGATCTGGCGCTCGAACAAGCGCGGCCGCGCCTGGTAGGCGATGCGCAGCGCATCGCGAAAGCCGCGCGTGGTCACCAGCAGCGTGCGTTCGCCCTTTCTCTCCAGGAGGGCATTGGTGGCCACCGTCGTGCCCATCTTCACGCAGGCCACGCGCTCGGCCGTGATCGGCTCGCCCGCGGCCAGGCCCAGCAGGCGGCGGATGCCTTCCACCGCCGCGTCGGCGTAGTGCTCGGGGTTCTCGCTGAGCAGCTTGAGCGTGTGCAGCGCACCGTCCGGGGCGCGGCCCACGACGTCGGTGAACGTGCCGCCACGGTCGATCCAGAATTGCCAGCGCGGATCGGTGTGCAAAGGGCTCACGGGGCTCACGGGGCTCACGTCATCAGGCTCCAGCGTTCGTGGACAAGGCTCAGCAGGTGGTGGACGCGGCGCCCGGTGGCCGCCGCCAAGGCTGCAGCATAGGGCGCCAGGTTGGTGCATTCCAGGAGCAGCGTCTGCACCTCGGGGTGGCGGGCCAGCAGCTGCCGCGCCGCCTGCAGCACCTCCGCCTGCGCGACCGCCGGATCGAGGTGGGGCAGGTCTTCCAGCAGCACGCGCTGCAGGTGCCCCCCCGGCGGCAGGCCCTCCACAGGGGTGGAGGGGTCCGCTGCGGCGGCGTGCAGGTGGGCAGGCCCCAGGCTGGCTGCATCCGCCGTGAGCACGCCCGGCCGGTCGAGCGCCGGCAGCGCCAGCAGCGAGGAACTCCACACCGGCACCGGCAGCGCCTGCTGCAGCGGCTGCTGCAGCAGGACGAGAAAGCCGCAGCTCGTGGTCAGCGCCTGCGCGCCCTCGGCCACGAGGGCAAGGCCAGCCTCGACGAAGGGCTCAAGCAGCGCAGGATCGCCCTCTTGCACGGCGCGCCGGGCCGAGGCGCCCCTCACCACACGGTGGCGCACCGGCATGGCGAAGCTGCCAGGGTGGCCCACGTCTCCAGGCAGGCGCGGAAAGCGCGTGTCGAGCATGAGCACGCCCACAAAGGGCTCGCGGACGGCCGCCTGCATGCCTGGGCTGGCTCTCAGAGCGAGGTCGCGGCGCGCGCGGCCTGGTCGTACAGCCCCGACATGGTGCGCAGCAGCCGGGCCAGTTCGCCGATGTCGGCGTTGCGCTCGGTGTCCAGGCTTGCCACCAGGCACTGCTCGCGCACGCTGCGGTACTGCTCCACGAGGGACTCGCCCTGCACGGTGGGGCTGTAGAAGACCTCCTTGCCCTGCTTGTGCGCCTGCGCGAACCCGGCGGCCACGAGCTTCCTGAGCGAGTAGGCCACGACGTGCGTGTCCTCGTAGTTCAGGACGAAGCAGATGTCGGCGAGCTTCTTGTTGCGCGCCCGGTGGCACAGGTGGTGCAGCAGCAGCACGTCGGTGATGGTGAGGTCGGGGCAGCCGGCGGCAGCCATGCAGCGCACGGCCCAGCGAGCGAAGGCATTCCACGCCACGATGAGCCCGAACTCGAACTCCGAGAGCTCGACGCTGCGCGGCGACACCAGGTGCGAGGACGACACGATGCCCGGGGCGCGGGGCGCCGGTGCGCCCACATCGGGCGCCAACGCCGACGGGGAAGCAGGAGTCTGGGCCGTCGTGGTCGGTTTGGCTGGTTTGGCCGCTTTGCTCGACATCCGGATTTACACTCAAAACGTAAACGATTCGTTGACAATTTATCGTAAGCCTTCCTAGACTTCAAGCCACCTGAGGCAACTACCGATCGGCACCCGGCCCGGCACGCCTCATGCTTGCGTCCTTTGCGTTCCCGCCCCTTCCAGGAGAGACGATGAAACTGAACCTGCCCCTGCTCATGAGCGCCGCGGCCCTCGCGTTCGCGTGCTCGGCTCAAGCCCAGACCAAGTGGGACCTGCCCGCTGCCTACGCGGCCACCAACTTCCACTCGGTGAACCTGCAGCAATTCGCCGACGACGTCGACAAGGCCACCGGCGGCAAGCTCAAGATCACGGTGCACGCCAACGCCTCGCTCTTCAAGGCACCCGACATCAAGCGCGCGGTGCAGACCGGCCAGGCGCAGATCGGCGAGATCCTGCTCGTGAACTTCCAGAACGAGTGGCAGATCTTCGGCATCGACGGCATCCCGTTCCTGGCCGACAGCTATGACGAGGCCCTCAAGCTGTGGCGCGTGCAAAAGCCCGTGCTCGACAAGAAGCTGGCCGAGCAGGGCATGATGGTGCTGTACGCCGTGCCGTGGCCGCCGCAGGGCATCTACTCGAAGAAGCCCCTGAATTCGGCGGCCGATCTCCGAGGCATGAAGTGGCGCGCCTACAGCCCCTCCACCGCGCGCATCGCCGAGCTCGTGGGCGCCCAGCCCGTGACGGTGCAGGCAGCCGAACTCAGCCAGGCGATGGCCACGGGCGTGGTCGAGTCCTACATCTCCTCGGGCTCCACCGGTTTCGACTCCAAGACCTTCGAGCACCTGAAGTTCTGGTACGACACGCAGGCCTGGCTGCCGAAGAACGCCGTGATCGTCAACAAGCGCGCCTTCGACGCCCTGGACAAGCCCACGCAGGACGCCGTCATGCGTGCCGGTGCCGCCGCCGAGGCGCGCGGCCTGGAGGCCAGCAAGTTCACGAACAAGGACAGCCTGGACAAGCTGCGCGCCAACGGCATGCAGATCCTGCCGCCCTCACCGCAGCTCAAGGCCGACATGGCCAAGGTGGGCGAGGTGCTGCTCAAGGAGTGGCTCGACAAGGCCGGCCCCGAGGGCAAGGCGCTCGTCGACGCCTACCGCAAGTAAGCCTCGCGCGTGCGCCGCATCCTCGACGGCCTGTACGACGGCGCCGCGTGGCTGGCGGCGCTGTTCCTGGTGGGCCTGCTGGCCATGGTGCTGCTGGGCATCGTGAGCCGGCTGGCCCACTTCCACGTGCCGGGCACCGATGCCTATGCCGGGTACCTGATGGCAGGAGCCGGCTTCCTGGCACTGGCCCATACGCTCAAGCGCGGCGAGCACATCCGCGTGACGCTGCTGCTGTCGGCCCTGCGCGGCGGCGCCAAGCGTGGCATCGAGCTGTGGGCGCTGGGCGCGGCCGTCTTCCTGGCGGCGCTGTCGGCCTTCTACAGCTGCAAGCTCGCCTGGCAGAGCCGCATCTTCAACGACATCTCCACCTCCAACGACGCCACGCCGCTGTGGATCCCGCAGCTGGCGATGGCCGCAGGCAACCTGATCCTGCTGGTGGCCTTCATCGACGAGCTCGTGCTCGAGTGGCGGGGCCAGCGCCCGGGCCACCCCGAGGGCGAGGCCGAAGCCCTGCACAACGAGTGAGCCCGCCCGGCGCTCCCGGCGGCCCGCACACATGTCCGACCTCGGCATCACCTTCCTGCTGATCGCAGCGCTCTTCCTGATCCTGGCCAGCGGCGTGTGGATCGGGCTGACGCTCACGGGCGTGGCCTGGATCGGCATGCAGCTCTTCAGCTCGCGCCCGGCTGGCGACGCGATGGCCCTCACGGTCTGGAGCTCGTCGTCGAGCTGGACGCTCACGGCGCTGCCACTGTTCGTGTGGATGGGCGAGATCCTCTTTCGCACGCGGCTGAGCCAGGACATGTTCCGCGGCCTGGCCCCGTGGATGCAGTCGCTGCCCGGGCGGCTGCTGCACGTGAACGTGGCCGGCTGCACGATCTTCGCCGCCGTCTCGGGCTCGAGTGCAGCCACCTGCGCCACGATCGGCAAGATGAGCCTGCCCGAGCTGGCACGCCGCGGCTACCCGGACGGCATCTCCATCGGCTCGCTCGCAGGCGCCGGCACGCTGGGCCTGCTGATTCCGCCCTCGATCATCATGATCGTCTACGGCGTGAGCGCCGAGGTGTCGATCTCCAAGCTGTTCATCGCCGGCGTGCTGCCGGGGATCATGCTCGCGCTGCTGTTTTCGGGCTACATCGCGGTCTGGGCGCTGCGCAATCCCTCGCTCGTGCCGCCGGCCGACTCGCGCATGAGCTTGCTCGACAAGCTGCGCGAGTCGCGCCACCTCATCCCGGTGGTGGGGCTGATCGTGGCGGTGCTCGGCAGCATCTACAGCGGCATTGCCACCGCCACCGAGGCCGCAGCCGTGGGCGTGGTGGGTGCGCTCGTGATCTCGGCGGCACAGGGCTCGCTCACCTGGCAGACCTTCAAGGAGTCGCTGCTGGGGGGCACGCGGCTGTACTGCATGATCGCCCTCATCCTGGCGGGCGCGGCGTTCCTGACGCTGTCCATGGGCTACATCGGGCTGCCGCGGCACCTGGCGGAGTGGATCGCCACCCTCGGGCTGAGCCAGTTCGAGCTGCTGCTCGTGCTGATGCTCTTCTACGTCGTGCTGGGCTGCTTCCTGGACGGCATCTCGATGGTGGTGCTCACCATGGGCGTGATCCTGCCCACGGTGCAGAAGGCGGGCATCGACCTCATCTGGTTCGGCATCTTCATCGTGCTCGTCGTGGAGATGGCGCAGATCACGCCTCCGGTGGGCTTCAACCTCTTCGTGCTGCAGGGCATGACCAAGCGCGAGATCGGCTGGATCGCCCGCGTCACGCTGCCCTTCTTCTTTCTCATGATCGCCGCCGTCGGGCTCATCTACGTCTTCCCCGAGATCGTGACCTGGCTGCCGCAGCAGATGCAGCGGTAGGCCCTCAACGCCCCCGGCCGCCGATGAGGAGAACCGGGCCTGTGCGCGTCGGCTGGGCACTTGCAGCCGCAGCGGCCGTGGTGGTGGGTGCCGGCAGCGCCATCTGGACAGCCAGCCGTGCCTCCCTGGAGTGGCGCGCGGGCCCCTGGGCCACCACGACCCTTGCCGGCAGCCCCGAGGCCGATCCGTGGACGCGTGCACGCGTGGCGCTGGCGGCGCTGCTGGCCCTCAACCGCAGCGAGACCATGTACTACCTCGCGGACACCGACAGCGAGGGCCGCACGCTGCGCAGCCGCTGCCGCTACCGCGTGGAAGGCGTTCCCCCGCCTGCCAGGTGGTGGAGCGTGACCGCCTACTCGCAGGACCACTTCCTCTTTGACCACCCCTCCAGGCGCTACAGCCTCAACAGCCGCACGGCGCAGCTGGATGGAGCAGGCCGCTTCGCGCTCGTGACGGGGCCCGACGAGCCCTCTGGCGCAGGCGCGGCCCCGCTGGCCGCGACGCAGCCTGCGAACGCCTGGCTGCCCACCCCAGGCGACCGTGGCCTGGTGCTGGCGCTGCGCGTCTACAACCCCGACGAGCGGCTCAGCGCGCAGCCGCTGCGCCTGGACCCGCCGCGCATCACGCGCCTGGGGGCGTGCCCGTGATCACGCGTCGCACGGTCGTCGGGCTGCTCGCGCTGGCCGCGCTGGCCGTCGCAACGCACCTGGCCGTGACCTGGGCGATCCCCTACGGCGCGATGGTGCGGCTGCTGCTGACCTCCCGCCCCGCGGAACTCACCGTGCCCTACCTGCCACCCATGACGGATGCCGCCCAGCGCCGCGTCGTGCTCCCGAGCCCCGACCTCCTGTACGCCACCTGCCCGGTGGACCTGCGCGAGCGCCCGATGCGCATCCGCGCAGACCCGCGCACCGATGGCTACTGGTCGCTGGCGCTCTACGCCTCCAACACCGACAACTACTTCGTCGTCAACGATCGCCAGGCCGCTGGCCGCGGCGTGGACCTCGTGGTGCTCGGGCCGAAGTCGGTCGGCGGCGTCCCCCCGGGCCTGCCGCCGGGCGTCACGGTCGTGCACGCGCCCTCCAGCCGCGGCCTGCTGCTGATGCGCGTGCTGGTGGGTGACTACGCGGCCGAGCGCGAGGTCGTGGAAGCCGCGCGTCGCACGCTGCGCTGCGAGCCGCTGGGGCCTTGAGGAGCTTGCGGCCTGGCTGCGCCCCGTGGCGTCCCGTTACGCAAGGTGCGCCAGGTACCTCAGGTTCTCGGGGCGTCGCCCGGTTCGGGCTCGGCATCGGGCACCTGGGCCAGGGCAGCCTCGAAGCGCTCCCTCGAGCCACGCTCGGCTCGGCTGGCCAGGTACTCCTCCGCGCCGAGGGCGGCAAGCTTCTCGGCCAGGGCGGTGGCGATCAACTGGTTCATCGACACGCCCTCCTTTTCGGCAAAGGCGCGTGCGTTGCGGTGCAGGGACTGCGGCAGGCGAATGCTCAGGGCGCTCATGGCGCGGGCTCCTCGAGGCGGGACAGAAATTGGGCGGGCGTCAGCGCTTGAACGCCGAAAGCCATCGAACCGGCGAAATCACGGACGTTGTGCGTGACGACCGCATCGCATCGCCCGTTGACGGCCGCTTCCAGGACCATGTCGTCGCTGGGGTCCGCCAATCGTGGACGCCACAGGAAGTGCACATCCTGGCGCACACCGGTCCGGCACAGGAAGTCGATGATGTCCTGCGAAGCCGACGCGGACAATGGCACCACGCCTGGACGCAACAGGACCGATTCGTATTCCATCACCAGGGGAACCGAGACAACGTGCTCGAAGCGATCACGCCCGACGGCCGAGATCAAGGCAAACGATCCGCCGAGCCGGGACCGCAACGCTGCGACCAGGACATTCGTATCGATGACAATTCGCCACACTGATTGATGGTATCACGGGCAATACCAATCGGGTCCTATGTCTCGCGCAATCGGCCCCTCGGATATCGGCAGGAGCTGCTGTCGTCACCCCACCCCACACACTCCACCCACGGCGCCCACCGGCACCGCCGAGCCCGCCTTCTTCTGCGCCAGCGGCACGCCGTTGCGCACGGCCACGATCTCCGCCAGGATCGACACGGCGATCTCCGCCGGCGTCCTGCTGCCCAGGTCCAGCCCGATGGGGCCGTGCAGGCGGTCGATCTCGGCGTCGCTGAGGTCGAAGTCGCGCAGGCGCTGCTTGCGCTTGGCGGTGTTGCCGCGCGAGCCGAGTGCACCGACGTAGAAGGCCGGCGACTTCAGGGCCTCCAGCAGCACCATGTCGTCGAGCTTGGGGTCGTGCGTCACGGCCACCACCGCGCAATGCGGGTCGAGCTGCAACTCGAGCACGAGGTCGTCGGGCATGGAGCGGCTGAAGGTGGTGTGCGGCACGTCCCAGCTCAGGTGGTACTCCTCGCGCGGGTCGCACACGATCACCTCGAAGTCGAGCATCAGCGCCATCTGCGCCACCGCGCGCGAGAGCTGGCCCGCCCCCACGATCAGCAGCCGCCAGCGCGGGCCAAAGAGCGCGCGCAGGCTCGCGCCATCGAAGGCGAAGGACTCACCGCGCGAGGCGGGCTCGACCGTCACTGCGCCCGTGGCGAGTTCCAGCCGCCGCGCCACGAGCTCGTGCCGCGCGGTGCGCGCGAGCACCTCGTCGATCCAGCCCACGTCGGCCAGCGGCTCCTGCACCAGACGCAGGTTGCCCCCGCAGGGCAGGCCGAAGCGCGCAGCCTCCTCCTTCGTCACGCCATAGGTCACGAGCGAGGGCGCGCCCACGCGCTCGCCGTGGCGCACGCGGTCGATCAGGTCGTCCTCGACGCATCCGCCCGACACCGAACCCACCACGAGGCCGTCCTCGCGCAGCGCCAGCAGCGCCCCGGGCGGACGCGGAGCCGAGCCCCAGGTCTCGATGACGGTGACGAGCCACACGCCGTGACCGGCGTGCTTCCAGTCACGGGCTTGCTGGAGCACCTGCAGGTCGAGGCTGTCCATGTCGTGATCCTCCGGCGGGCGCGGGGTGGGCGGGGAGCGCGCCTTGCTCAGCCTAGCGGCGCAGGGCCCACCACAGCGCGAGCAGGATCAGCACCCCGGCGCCGATCCACCAGCCATAGCGGCCCAGCCCGGCAGGAGCCGCCGGGGCGGCCGCGGGCGCCTCGGCCGGCACACCCACCTCCGCACGCAGCCGCGTCTCGAAGGCCTGGAAGAAGTCCTCGCTGATCTTGGCCGCAGCGGCGTCCACCAGGCGCGAGCCGATCTGCGCCATCTTGCCGCCCACCTGCGCGCGCGCGGTGTAGCGCAGCCGTGTCTGCCCGGCTTCGTCGGCCAGCGCCACGTCGGCCGAGCCCTTGCCGAAGCCGGCCGCTCCGCCCTGGCCGTCGAAGTGGATCGTGTAGCTGGATTCGGGCTGCACGTTGGAGAGCTTGAGGTTGCCCTTGAAGCGCGCGCTCACGGGGCCGACCTTGACGGCCACGAGCGCCGTGAAGCCGTCGTCGCCCGTGCGCTCGAGCGACTCGCATCCGGCGATGCAGGCCTTGAGCACCTCCGGGTCGTTCAGCGCGGCCCAGGTGCGGGCGCGCGGCGCGGGGATCAGGCGGTCACCGGTGAGTTCCATGGCGTCGGTCGGTCAGGAGGTTCAGTGCAGGATGGGTCAGTGCAACAGGGTGGCCGGCCGCACCGCCGGCGTGCGCAGTGCGCGCCCAAGGTCAGCCAGGCTCGCCAGATTGTGCACGGGCAGGAAACGGTCCACGTGCGGCAGCAGCGCGCGCACCCCGGCCGCTCGGGGCTCGAAGCCCTCGAAGCGCAGCAGCGGGTTGAGCCACACCACCTCGTGCGCGAGGCGGTGCAGCCGCGACGCGGCCTGCGCCAGCGCACCGTGGTCGTCGCGGTCCAGGCCGTCGGTGACGAGCAGCACCGCGGCGTTCCCGCCCAGCACGCGCCGCGCCCAGCGGCGGTTGAAGGCATCCAGGCAGGCGCCGATGCGCGTGCCGCCCTTCCAGTCCTGCACCTGCTCCTCGGCGGCGCGCAGCGCCGCGTCGGGGTCGCGGTGGCGCAGCGCGCGCGAGACGTTGGTCAGTCGCGTGCCGAAGGTGAAGACCTGCACCTGCACGTGCCGCCGCGCCAGGCCGTGCACGTAGTGCAGGAAGAGCCGCGCGTAGCGGTCCATCGAGCCGGAAATGTCCAGCAGCACCACCACCGGCGGCAGCTCGCGCCGCGGCTGCGTGCGCACGGGCTCGAGCAGCTGCGGGTGGCGCACCATGCGCTGCATCGTGCGGCGCAGGTCGATCCGGCTGCCCGCGGCACTGGCCTCGTGGCGGCGCCTGCGCACGGGCTGCACCGGCGGGGGCAGCCGCTCGGCCAGGGCACGTGCGAGGGCGTACTCGGCCGTGGTCATCGACTCGAAGTCGGCGCGCTGCAGCCGCTCGCGCTCGGAGAAGGAGTACGTCGTCTCGAAGGGCACCTCGTCGTGCCCGCTGTCGGGCGCCTGCGGGCGTGGCGCTTTCTCGCGCGGCGCGCTCAGCGCCTCGGTCAGGCGCTGGGCCTGCGCGGCGCGCTCCTTCTCGCCGCGGCCGGCCACCTTGGGCAGCATCAGGTACATCAGCCGCTCGAGCAGCTTGGGGTCGCGGAAGAAGGCGTCGAAGGCCGCGTCGAAGATCGCCTGCTGCTCGTGCCGGTCGAGCATCACGGCCGACAGCGCGGCGTGCAGGTCTTCGCGGCGCTCCACCCCCACCACCTGCACCGCGGCGATGGCCGAGAGCACGCGGTCCGGGCCCACCTGCAGCCCGGCGCGGCGCAGCACGCGGGCAAAGTGGACGAGGTTGTCGACGATCACGCCGCGCCCGTGGCCGGCGGGGCCAGCAGCGCGCGCGCGCGCAGCTCGTCCAGGATCTTGGCCGTGTCGCCGCCTTGCATGCGCACGATGTCGTCCTGGTACTTCAGCAGCACCCCCAGCGTGTCCTGCACGTTGGCCGGGTCCAGGCTGATCGCGTTGAGCGCCACGAGGGCGTTCGTCCAGTCGATCGTCTCGGCCACACCGGGCGCCTTGAAGAGGTCGAGCGTGCGCATGCGCTGCACGAACTCCACCACCTGGCGCGCCAGCTGCTGCGAGGCGCCGGGTGCCTTCGTGCGCACGATCTGCATCTCGCGCTCCACATCGGGGAAGTCCACCCAGTGGTACAGGCAGCGGCGCTTGAGCGCGTCGTGGATCTCGCGCGTGCGGTTGCTCGTGATGAGCACGATGGGCGGCGCGCTGGCGCGCACCGTGCCGAGCTCGGGGATGGTGAGCTGGTTTTCCGCGAGTACCTCCAGGAGGAAGGCGTCGAAGGGCTCGTCGGCGCGGTCGAGCTCGTCGATGAGCAGCACCGGCGACTCGTCCTGCGTGAGTGCAGCCAGCAGCGGGCGCTCGATCAGCATCTCGCGCGCGTACAGGTCCTTCACGAGCCGGTCGTGGTCCACCTCGTGCGCGGCCTCGGCCAGGCGGATCTCCACCATCTGGCGCGCCACGTTCCACTCGTAGGCGGTCTGCGCGACATCCAGCCCCTCGTAGCACTGCAGCCGCAGCAGCCGCGCCCCGAGCAGCGCCGCGAGCGCCTTGGCCAGCTCGGTCTTGCCCACGCCCGGCTCGCCCTCCAGGAAGAGGGGTCGCTTCATCGTGAGCGCCAGGTAGAGCACCGTGGCCAGGCGCCTGTCGCACACGTACTGCTGTGCGGCCAGGCGCTCGACGACCTCGTCGACCGAGGCAGGAGGGGGCAAGGTGGTGCTCATCGACGGACCCGCAAAAAGAAAGACGGCGGCCCGGCTGCAGGCCGGTGCCGCCGTCGAGTCCGCACCCCGCCCGGGGTGCGGCTGGCCACAAGCTTAACGCGCCAGCGCGGCTTCCACGGCCCGCGCGGCCATCACCGGGATCATGGCTGCGCGGTACTCGGCCGTGGCGTGCAGGTCGGCATTGATGCCGTCCGTGGGCAGCTTCACCGCCTTGGCCGCAGCCGGCGTGAAGCTCGCGTTCAGCGCCGCCTCGATGGCCGTGGCGCGGAAGACCTGGCTCTTCGCACCGGTGACGGCCACGCGCACGCCGGCGGCCGTCTGCGCGACGAACACGCCCACGAGCGCAAAGCGCGAGGCCGGCTGCTTGAACTTCACGTAGGCCGCGCGCTGCGGGACGGGGAACTCGATGGCCGTGATCATCTCCCCGCTCTGCAGGGCCGTCTCGTACAGCCCCGTGAAGAAGGCGTCACCCGCGATCTTGCGCCGGTCGGTGTGGATGTTGGCGCCCAGCCCCAGGACGGCTGCGGGGTAGCAGGCCGCGGGGTCGGCATTGGCGATCGAGCCGCCGCAGGTGCCCATGTTGCGCACCATCTGGTCGCCGATGCCGCCGGCGAGCTCGGCCAGCGCCGGGATCGCGCGCTGCACGTCGGCCGAGGCGGCCACCGCCGCGTGCCGAGCCATGGCACCGATCACGAGCCGCCCACCGTCCACGGCGATGCCCGTCATCACGCCGATGGCCGACAGGTCGACCAGCTTCTCGGAGGAAGACAGGCGCAGCTTCATTGCCTGCACCAGGCTCTGGCCACCGGCCAGGTAGCGGGCATCGCCCTGACACGCCGCCACCGCCGCCTCGATCGAGGCGGGCCGTTCATACTGGAAGGGATACATCTTCGTGGTCTCCTGGTGTGCGGTTCAGGCCTGGCCGCGGGCGGCGCGCCAGATGCGCTCGCGCGTGGCGGGCATCGCGATGTCGCGCACGCCCAGCGCATCGGTCAGCGCGTTGATGAAGGCCGGGGGCGAGCCGATGGCGCCGGCTTCGCCGCAGCCCTTCACGCCCAGCGGGTTGTGCGTGCAGGGCGTGCAGGTGTGGTCCACCTGGAAGCTCGGCAGGTCGTCGGCCCGGGGCATCGCGTAGTCCATGTACGAGCCCGTGAGCAGCTGGCCCGACTCGGGGTCGTAGATGCAGCCCTCGAGCATCGCCTGGCCCAGGCCCTGCGCGATGCCGCCGTGCACCTGCCCCTCGACGATCATCGGGTTGATGATGTTGCCGAAGTCGTCCACGGCGGTGAACTTCTCCACCGTCGTCACGCCCGTGTCGGGGTCCACCTCGACCTCGCAGATGTAGCTGCCCGAGGGGTAGGTGAAGTTGGTCGGGTCGTAGAAGGCGTTCTCGTTCAGGCCCGGCTCGAGCTTGTCCAGCGGGTAGTTGTGCGGCACGTAGGCGGTGAGCGACACCGCGCCGAAGGGCACCTTCTTGTCGGTGCCGGCCACCTTGAACTCGCCGTTCTCGAACTCGATGTCGGTGTCGGCCGCCTCCAGCAGGTGCGCGGCGATCTTCTTGCCCTTGGCGATGATCTTGTCCACCGCCTTGACGATGGCTGTCCCGCCCACGGCGAGCGAGCGGCTGCCGTAGGTGCCCATGCCGAAGGGCACGCGCCCGGTGTCGCCGTGCACGATCTCCACGTTCTCCACCGGGATGCCGAGCTTGGCCGCCACCACCTGCGCGAAGGTCGTCTCGTGGCCCTGGCCGTGGCTGTGCGAGCCCGTGAAGACCGTCACCGTGCCCGTCGGATGCACGCGCACCTCGCCGGCCTCGAACAGGCCCGCGCGCGCGCCCAGCGCGCCCGCTACGTTGCTCGGCGCGATCCCGCAGGCCTCGATGTAGCAGCTGTAGCCGATGCCGCGCTTCCTGCCGCGCGCCTCGGAGGCCGCCTTGCGTGCGGCGTAACCCTTCACGTCGGCCATCTCGATCGCGCGCTCCAGGTGCGCCGAGTAGTTGCCGGTGTCGTAGGTCAGGCCCACGGGCGTGGCATAGGGGAACTCGGTGATGAAGTTGCGCCGGCGGATGTCGGCCGGGTCCATCCCCATGTCGCGTGCGGCCGTCTCGACGATGCGCTCCACGAGGTAGGTGGCCTCGGGCCGGCCCGCGCCGCGGTACGCATCCACCGGTGCCGTGTTGGTGAAGACGGCCTTGACCTCGGCGTAGATGGCCGGCGTCTTGTACTGGCCCGCCAGCAGTGTGGCGTACAGGATCGTGGGCACGCAGGAGGCGAAGGTGGAGAGATACGCCCCCATGTTGGCCACCGTCTTGACGCGCAGCGCCAGGAAGTTGCCCTGCGCGTCCATCGCGAGTTCGGCGGTGCTGAGGTGGTCACGCCCATGGGCGTCGTTCAGGAAGGACTCGCTGCGCTCGGCCGTCCACTTGATGGGCCGGCCCACGCGCTTGCTGGCCCACACCAGCGCCGTCTCCTCCGCGTACAGGAAGATCTTCGAGCCGAAGCCGCCGCCCACGTCCGGGGCGATCACGCGCATCTTGCTCTCGGGGATGCCCAGCACGAAGGCGCACATCAGCAGCCGCTCGACGTGCGGGTTCTGGTTGGCCACGTACAGGGTGTAGCTGTCGTCGTGCTTCGTGTAGGCGGCGTTGGCCGCGCGTGGCTCCATCGCATTGGGGATGAGCCGGTTGTTGGCAAAGGACAGCGTCGTGACCTTGTGCGCCTTGGCGAAGGCCGCCTCCACCGCAGCCTTGTCGCCGTGGCCCCAGTCGTAGCAGACGTTGTTCGTCACGTCGTCGTGCACCGCCGATCCGGCGGACTCGACGCTGGCCAGGTCGATCACCGCGGGCAGCACCTCGTAGTCCACGGCGATCAGCTCGGCCGCGTCCTTGGCCTGCAGTGCCGTGTCGGCCACGACGAGGGCCACCGGGTCGCCGACGTGGCGCACCTTGCCCTGGGCCAGCACCGGGTGCCCCGGCTCCTTCATGGGGCTGCCGTCCTTGCTGTGGATCAGCCAGCCGCAGGGCAGCCCGCCGACCTTCGAGGCAGCGAGGTCCTCTCCCGTGAAGACGGCGTGCACGCCCGGCGCCGCCTTCGCGGCGGACAGGTCGATCGAGCGGATGCGCGCGTGGGCATGCGGGCTGCGCAGGAAGGCGGCGTAGGTCTGCCCCGGCAGCACCACGTCGTCCGTGTACTGGCCTGCACCCGTGAGGAAGCGCGCGTCCTCGCGGCGCTGCATCGGCTTGCCGATGGGCGAATTGGACATGTCGGTCATGAGAGGTCTCCTGTCCGTGGGTTCAGGCGGGCGCGCCGACCTTGCCGCTCTGGCAAAGCTGGATCGCGCGCACGATGTTGTGGTAGCCGGTGCAGCGGCAGATGTTGCCCTCCAGCCCCTCGCGGATCTCGTGCTCGCTGGCAGCCGGCTTGTCAGCCAGCAACTGCACCGCCGACATCACCATGCCAGGGGTGCAGAAACCGCACTGCAGCCCGTGGCACTCGCGGAAAGCCGATTGCATCGGGTGCATGTCCCCGGCGGGAGCCAGGCCCTCGATGGTCGTGATGCTCGCGCCCTGCGCCTGCACGGCCAGCATCGAGCAGGCCTTCACGGCCCGGCCGTTCAGGTGCACGGTGCAGGCACCGCACTGGGCGGTGTCGCAGCCCACGTGCGTGCCGGTGAGCTGCAGCTGCTCGCGGATCAGCTGCACGAGCAGCGTGCGGGGATCGACGTTCACCGACACGGCACGACCGTTGACGGTGAGGGACAGGGGAACGCTCACGGGGTGTCTCCTTGTGGCTCTGGGTCAGGCGACGCCGGTGCGGGCGTCGGCACCTGCGAATCTTCACGGGCCGGCGGGTGCTGCCGGACGCGGGCTTACCCTGATCGCCCTTGCGCAGGCTCAAAGGCCGGGCCTCAGGCCGCGCAGGACCGAAAGCCGCAGAAACGCTCGTCGCGCACCGGCTCGACGAAGTTGCGGGCGCCCAGCTGGCGCTGGCGTGGCGCGGTCCACGAGGACGCCCCGCGCAGCACGCGCAGCCCGCGTGCCGGGTCCGGCGCCTGGAATCCGGCCACCCGCCGGCCCGCAGCGCCTGGCCACAGCCGCGCGCGGCCCGCCATCCACTCGTGCACGTCGCCCCAGGCGAAGCCGCGCGAGGCGGCGCTGCAGGCCGCGAGCTCCCATTCGATCTCAGTGGGCAGTCGCCGCCCGGCCCAGCTGCACCAGGCCTGCGCCTCGTGGAAGCTCACGTGCGCCGCCGCCTCGCCCGCCGGCACCCGCACGAGCCGCGCGAAGCGTTCCAGCACGACGCCGCCGTGCCACTGCGCCACGCCCCGCGGCGCGCGGCGCCCGGTGCCCTGCAGCCAGGCCCAGCCCTCCTGGCTCCACCAGCGCGGGTCGTCGTAGCCGCCGTCCTCGGCGAAGGGGACGAAGCGGGCCCAGCTCACGGCCTGGGCATCGATCTCGAACTCGGGAACGGACTCCTCCTGCCCGCCCAGCTCGTTGAGCGGCACCAGGCCCGCCGCGTCGTCGGGCATGCCTGGCCGGAAGCGGCGCGCCGGGATCCAAAGCGGCTCGCGTGCGGGTCGCGCCGGCGGCGGCCCGCCCAGGTCGTCGCCGGGCCCGGGGGCCACGCCCCGCCATTGCGCCAGGACGGCCAGGTGTTCGCCGAGCCGATCCTCGTGACGCAACGCCAGCCGAAAGACGTGCAGACCCGCGTCGGTGGGCGCAGCCGACTCGAGCAGCTCCAGCGTGGTCTCGAGCGTGCAGGCGAGGTAGCCCCGCAGCGCCTGGCCGTCCGGTGGCGCCACGGGGCGGGCCTGCGCAGCCGCACCACCCGCCTGGCTACCCACCTGGCCACCTGCCGGCCCGCCTGCCGGGCCGCCGGGCTCGGCTGACGTGCGGCGCGGATCGAACCACGCATCGGCCAGGGGCTCCACCGAGGCGAGCCGGGGCGCGGTGGCATCGGCAGCCGCCCCCCGCGCACGCAGCACATGACGGGCGATCCAGTACTCCTGGAACCACGCCGCACGGCCCACCAGCGCCCAGGGTTCAGGCAGCCAGGCCGCGCCTTCGGGGGGTGGTCCTTGCAGCGGGCCGGCCGATTCGAAGCGGTTGAGCCAGGCCAGGGTGCGGTTGCGCGCGTCCATCAGCGCCACCGACAGCCAGGGCGCGCCGGCCGTGCGCGCGGCCCGCGCGTCGTCGAGCCGCAGCGGCTCGCTCACACGCGCTCGATGCGCGCGAAGGCCGAGTGGTTGTGGATGGACTCGAAGTTCTCGACGTCCACCACGTAGCGGCCGATGCGGGCATCGGCCTCCAGCCGCAGCGCCACGTCGCGCACGAGATCCTCGACGAACTTGGGGTTCTCGTAGGCGTGCTCGGTGATCCACTTCTCGTCCGGGCGCTTGAGCATCGGCCAGATCTCGCTGGACGCACTCTCCTCGGCAAAGCGCACGAGCTCGTGCCAGCCCAGCGGCTGCAGCGGCTGCACGCGCAGCGTCACGCAGGAGCGCTGGTTGTGCGCGCCGTAGTCGGAGATCTCCTTGGAGCAGGGGCACAGCGTCTTGACCGGCACGGCCACTTCCATCCACAGCGCCTGCACCCCGCCACGCGTCTGCACGACCCAGCGCCCCTCGTAGTCGAGCAGGCTCGTCAGGCCCGACACGGGCGCGCGCTTGCGCACGAAGAAGGTGAAGGCCGCCTCCACGCACCCCTCGTGCGCATCCAGCAGCGCGAGCATGCGCTCGTGCTGCACGGCCAGCACCGCCGCATCCAGCGGCGCCTCCAGCGCCGCGATGCCCTCCAGCCACGCCACGAAGCGCGACATGTGCGTGCCCTTGCGCTGCGCGGGCAAGGCGACATCCAGCGTCCAGTTCGCCGCGGTGGACTGCACCTCGGCGCCCACGGCCACGCGCAGCGGGTAGCGCAGGTCCTTCACGCCCACGCGCTGGATGGCCAGGCGGCGTGCGTCCGGCTCGCTTTGCGTGTCGGGGATGTGCAGGATGTCGGTGGGCTTGTTCATCGTCTGGGCGCTCGCGCGCACTGGGCGCTAGCCGTTGGCCGCCGGGCGCACGAGCGCCAGCGGGCTGCCGAAGCGCTCGAGCACCGAGCGTTCGATGCCGGCGGCGTCCAGCCCGCACAGGGCCAGCAGCTTGCCCGGATCGCCATGGTCGATGAAGCGGTCGGGCAGGCCCAGGTGCAGCAGCGGGCTCGTCACGCCGGCTGCGGCCAGCGCCTCGCCCACTGCGCTGCCGGCGCCGCCCATCGTCGCGCCCTCCTCGACCGTGACGATGGCTTCGTGCGTGCGCGCGAGCTCGAGCACGAGCTCGACGTCCAGCGGCTTGACGAACTTCATGTCGGCCACCGTCGCATCGAGCTTGTCGGCCGCCGCCAGCGCGGGGTGCAGCAGGGTACCGAAGGCCAGGATGGCCACGCGCGCGCCGCGCCGGCGCACCTCGCCACGCCCCCAGGGCAGCTCCTCGAGGGTGCTGGAGACCGGCGCACCCACGCCCGCGCCGCGCGGGTAGCGCACGGCCACGGCGTGGTTCTGGCGAAACGCGGTGGTCAGCGCCCGGCGGCACTGCTCCTCGTCGGACGGCGCGATCAGGCTCAGGTTGGGGATGCAGCGGATGTAGGGGATGTCGAAGGCGCCGCAGTGCGTGGCGCCGTCGGCCCCGACGATGCCGCCGCGGTCCAGCGCGAAGACCACCGGCAGGTTCTGGATCGCCACGTCGTGGATGAGCTGGTCGTAGCCGCGCTGCAGGAAGGTGCTGTAGATCGCCACCACCGGCTTCAAGCCCTCGCAGGCGATGCCCGCGGCGAAGGTGACGGCATGCTGCTCGGCGATGCCCACGTCGTGGTAGCGCTTGGGAAAGCGCTTGTGGAACTCCACCATCCCCGAACCCTCGCGCATGGCCGGCGTGATGCCCACCAGGCGTGCATCGGCCTCGGCCATGTCGCACAGCCACTGCCCGAACACCTGCGTGAAGGTGGGCTTGCCCGGCGCGCTCTTGGGGAAACCCTGCTTGGGGTCGAACTTGCCCGAGGCGGCGTGGTACTTGACCGGATCGGCCTCGGCCGGCTCGTAGCCGTAGCCCTTCTTCGTGACGATGTGCAGGAACTGCGGGCCCTTCTTGTCGCGCAGGTTCTCCAGGGTGGGAATCAGCGCGTCGAGGTCGTGGCCGTCGATCGGGCCGACATAGTTGAAGCCGAACTCCTCGAAGATCGTGCCGGGCACCACCATGCCCTTGGCATGCTCCTCGAAGCGGCGCGCGAACTCGAACAGGGGTGGCGCCCCGCGCAGCACCGTCTTGGCGCCCTCGCGTGCGGCGGCGTAGAACTTGCCGCTCATCAGCCGCGCCAGGTACTTGTTGAGCGCGCCCACCGGCGGGCTGATCGACATGTCGTTGTCGTTGAGAACCACGAGCATGTCGGCCGGCTGCCCCGCATCGGCCACGCCGGCGTTGTTCATCGCCTCGAAGGCCATGCCCGCGGTCATGGCGCCGTCGCCGATGACGGCCACCGCCTTGCGGTTCTCGCCCTTCAGCCGCGCGGCAATCGACATGCCCAGCGCCGCGGAGATCGAGGTGCTCGAGTGGGCGGTGCCGAAGGTGTCGTACTCGCTCTCGTCGCGCCGCGGGAAGCCCCCGATGCCACCGAACTGGCGCAGCGTGTGCATGCGGTCGCGCCGGCCGGTGAGGATCTTGTGCGGGTAGGTCTGGTGGCCCACGTCCCAGACGATGCGGTCGTGCGGCGTGTTGAAGACATAGTGCAGCGCGATCGTCAGCTCCACCGTGCCCAGGTTGCTGCCGAAGTGGCCGCCGGTCTGGCTGACGATGTCCACCACGCGCTGGCGCAGCTCGTGGGCGAGCGTCTTGAGCTGCGCGCGGGAGAGCTTGCGCAGGTCAGCCGGGGTGTCGATGCGATCGAGCAGGGTCGCGGGGGAGGTCGCGGAACTCATGGCCTCAATTATCTCGCTCCACGACCCGGTCGGCCAGCATTGCCAGCGCCGCCACGTCGGCCAGCCCGCTGCACGCCAGCGCACGCTGCGCCTGGTCGCGCAGCGCGCAGGCGTAGGCACGCGCCTCCTGCACGCCCATGGCGGTGACGTAGGTGGGCTTGTTGCTGTTCAGGTCCTTGCCGGCCGTCTTGCCGAGCTTGTCGGAGGCCTGCGTGCAATCGAGCACGTCGTCGATCACCTGGAAGGCCAGGCCGATGGCCGCGCCGTACTCCTCCAGCGCGGCGCGCGCAGCCTGGCCAGGCTGGCCGCAGCTGGCACCCATCACGACGCTGCCCAGCAGCAGTGCGCCGGTCTTGCGGCGGTGCATGTCGCGCAGCTGCGCCTCGTCCAGCGGCTTGCCCACGCTGGCCAGGTCGATCGCCTGCCCGCCGGCCATGCCGGCATGCCCGGCCGCGCGCGCCAGCAGCGCGCACAGCCGCGCCTGAAGCTCGGGGGGCACGCCTGCGTCCGGGGTGAGCACCTCGAAGGCCAGGGCCTGCATCGCATCGCCGGCCAGCATCGCCTGCGCCTCGCCGTAGCGCACGTGCACCGTGGGCTTGCCGCGGCGCAGCACGTCGTTGTCCATGCAGGGCATGTCGTCGTGCACGAGCGAATAGGCGTGTATCAGCTCCACCGCCACGGCCGCGCGCAGCGCCGCCTGGCCGTGCCCACCCACCGCCTCGCAGGTGGCCATCACCAGCAGCGGCCGCAGCCGCTTGCCGCCGTCGAGCACGCCGTAGCGCATCGCCTGGCCCAGGCCAGCCGGGGCATCCGCAGGCACCCAGGCCTGCAGCGCCTGCTCCACCTCGTCCAGGCGCGCATTCATCCAGCCGTCGAAGGCCTGCGGCGTCACTCGGCGCTCCAGGGTCGCAGCTGGCCGTCCTCGAGCACCCGGACTTGACCCTCCACCGCCTGCAGCCGTTCGCGGCAGAAGGCCAGCAACTGCGCGCCGCGCCGGTAGCTCTCGAGCAGCCGCTCCAGCGGCATCTGCCCGGTCTCCATCGCCGCCACGAGCCGGTCGAGCTCGGCCACGGCCGCCTCGTAGCTGGCCGGGGCCGGGCCGGGCGGGTCTGCCCCGCCAGCCGCCTGCGCCGCCTCGTTCACGCCGTCTGCAACGCGCACGCCTTGCCGTTTCAGGAGATGAAAAGCCGGATTCTAAGCTCCCCGAAACCGCCGTCCCGCGCCCGGGCGGGTGGCCCCGGCAACCGTCAAAGCACTGCCTGCGGGCAAGACCGGGCGGCCTCAGTACAATCCCGCCCCGGCCCGCTGGACGACCCGTTCGGCGGACCCTTTGCGGTTCCGCCCGCGACCGTCCGCGCCTCGATCCCCGGCGCGGCACGTGGGCGGTGGTTGAGGCCCGTCCTCGTGGAGCTTCCGTGGATCATGTCCGATCTGAGCGTCAGTCTCCAGGCCCTCGAGCGTAGCCGCTCGCAACTCTCCGTCTCCAGCTATTTCGACGCGAGGCTGTTCGAGCGCGAACAGGCGCGCATCTTCCAGGCCTTTCCGCGCTACCTGGGGCACGCGCTGGCGGTGCCGCAGGTGGGCGACTACCAGGCCCTGGCCCAGGAGGGCGACGGGCGCGCCCTCGTGCGCACGCCGCGCGGGGTGGAGCTCGTCTCGAACGTGTGCCGCCACCGCCAGGCCGTGATGCTGCGCGGACGCGGCAACACGGGGCAGCACATCGTGTGCCCGCTGCACCGCTGGACGTACAGCACGCACGGCGAGCTCGTGGGCGCCCCGCACTTCGCCCAGGACCCTTGCCTGAACCTGCGCAACTACCCCGTGCAGGAGTGGAACGGCCTGGTGTTCGAGCACGCGGCCGGACAGCGTCACATCCCCACCGAACTGGCCGGGCTCGCCGCTGCGGCCGACCTGGACTTCTCCGGCTACCAGTTCCACTCGGCGATCACGCACGAGTGCGCCTACAACTGGAAGACCTTCATCGAGGTGTACCTCGAGGATTACCACGTCGGGCCCTTCCACCCGGGGCTGGGGCAGTTCGTCGAGTGCGAAGACCTGAAGTGGGAGTTCGGCACCCACCACTCGGTGCAGACGGTGGGCGTGCGCAACGCGCTGGCTCGCCCGGGCTCGGAGGTCTACGAGCGCTGGCACGAGGCGGTGCTGCGCTTTCGTGGCGGGCAGCCGCCCGCGCACGGGGCGATCTGGCTCACGCTCTACCCCACCGTGATGGTGGAGTGGTACCCGCACGTGCTCGTTGTCTCCTCGCTCTTCCCCACCGGGCCGCAGCGCACGCTCAACCTGGTCGAGTACTACTACCCCGAGGAGATCGTGGCCTTCGAGCCCGACTTCATCGCCGCCCAGCAGCGCGCCTACGCGGAGACGATGGCCGAGGACGATGAGATCGCGATCCGGATGGACGCCGGGCGCCAGGCCCTGATGGCACGCGGGGACGACGAAGCCGGCCCCTACCAGAGCCCGATGGAAGACGGCATGCAGCACTTCCACGAGTGGTACCGCCGCCAGATGCAAGGCGACGTGAGTTGAGCCTGGCGCGCGCCGCCCCGCCCGGCCCCTGGGGTGCGGCGGCGCTGCTGGTGGGCTCGTGTGCCCTCTTTTCGGTGGTGGGCGCCACGGTGAAGGCCCTGTCGGGCCAGCACAGCGCCGGCGAGATGGTGTTCTACCGCTCGCTCGTGGGGCTGCTGGCGATGGCGGCCTGGGCAAGGTGGTCGGGGCTGTCGCTGCGCACCCCGGTGGCGGGCCTGCACGCGCGGCGTTGCGTCGCCGGCGTGCTCGCGCTGATGTGCTGGTTCTGGTCGATGGGCGGGCTGCCGCTGGCCACCGCGATGACGCTCAATGCCACCTCCTCGCTGTGGCTGGCGCTGCACTTCTGCCTGCTCGGGTGGCTGCTGGGTCGGCGTGGCCACGCGCGACCCGACGCCGCGCTGCTGGGCGCCGTGGCAGCCGGGTTCCTCGGCGTGGCGGCGGTGCTGCAACCCACGATCCGGGCCGACCAGTGGCTGTACGGACTGGCAGGCCTGGCCTCCGGCGCGCTGGCGGCGCTGGCCTACCTGCAGATCATCGACATCGCCCGGGCCGGTGAGCCCGAGGAGCGGGTGGTCTTCTACTTCAGCGCCTTCGGCGTGGTGATGGGCGCAGCCATGGCCTTGTCCAGCGGGGGCTTTCGCCTGCCGGGGCCGGCGCAGGCCTTCGCACTGCTGATGATCGGAGTCGTGGCCACGGTTGCGCAGTGGATGATGACGCGCGCCTTCGCCCACGGGCGGCCGCTCGTGAACGCGACGCTGCAGTACAGCGGCATTGCCTTCTCCTTCCTGCTGGGCGTGGGCTGGTTCGACGATGCCGTGACACCGCTGGCGGTGGCAGGCATGATCCTCATTGCCGCCGCAGGCGTGGCCGCCACCTTGCGGCGCGCGCCGGCGGCCGACACCTCGGCACCCGCCACCCCGGACAGCCCGCCCAGGAGCCCGCGATGAACACGCCCGACCCCGCCACCGACCCGTCCCGCGGCGAGCACGCCGCGCCTGCTGGCGACACGGCCGCAGCGGCCGGCCCGCCCTACCGCACCCTCGTGAGCGTGGGGCAGCTGCGGGCGCTGCTGGCTGCGGGCACGCGCTGCGTGCTGCTGGACTGCAGCTTCGACCTCACCGACGCCGGCAAGGGCGAGCGCACCTGGCAGGCGGGCCACGTGCCCGGCGCCTGGTACGTGCACCTGGACCGCGACCTCTCCGGCCCGAAGGAGCCTGCCGGCCCGCGCTCGCCCCGGTTCACGGGGCGCCACCCGCTGCCCACGCGCGAGGCGCTGGCCGCGCTGGCCGGCCGCCTGGGGATCGAGCCGGGCGTGCAGGTGGTGTGCCTGGATGGCGACGGCTCGCCCTACGCGGCACGCGCGTGGTGGCTGTTGCGCTGGCTCGGCCACGAGGCGGTGGCGGTGCTCGATGGCGGCATCGGCGCCTGGCGCGCCGCCGGCGGCGCGCTCACGCAGGAGCCGGCCACCGGGCCCGAGCTGCCGCCCTACCCGGCCGCGGCTGCGGGCGCGTTGCCCACGGTCGACGCCCCCACGCTGCTGGCAGGCCTGGGCACGCACCGCATCCTGGATGCGCGCACGGGCGAGCGCTACCGCGGCCAGACCGAGCCGCTGGACCCCGTGGCCGGTCACATCCCGGGGGCGCTGAACCGCTTCTTCAAGGACAACCTGCAGGCAGACGGCCGCTTCAAGCCCGCCGCCGAGCTGCGCGCGGAGTTCGCCACACTCGGGCTGGAGTCGGCCCAGGACGTGGTGCAGCAGTGCGGCTCGGGCGTGACGGCGTGCCACAACCTGCTGGCCATGGCCCACGCGGGGCTGGGGCTGTCCGCGCTCTACCCGGGCTCGTGGAGCGAGTGGTGCGCCGACCCGGCCCGGCCGATCGCGCGCGGTTGACCGGCGTCAACCCCCTGCCCGGCGTGCCCCCGGACACTCGAGCCCGTCGAGTTGCCCACGCGAGGGCGCGCACCGCGCCTACGGGGCGGCACGCCTGCAGGAGGCTCCATGTACCAACGCATCCTCGTCCCCACCGACGGGTCCGACCTGTCGAAGAAGGCCGTCCAGACGGCAGTGTCCCTGGCCCGGCTCAGCGGTGCCGAGCTGCGCGCCATCAGCGTCAAGGAGCCCTTCCCCTACAGCGCGCTGTCGGAGATGCAGCCCGTGCCGCCGCAGGAGTTCTTCGACGCGCAGGAGCGCCTGGCCAACTCGCGCGTGCAGGCCGTGATGGACGCGGCCAAGGCCGCCGGGCTCGCCTGCAAGGGCCACACGGTGGAGGCGCTGCACCCGTGGGAGGCGATCCTGGACTATGCGCGCGCCGAGTCGGCCGACCTGATCGTCATGGCCTCGCACGGGCGGCGCGGCCTGAATGCATTGCTGCTGGGCAGCGAGACGCAGAAGGTGCTGACGCACTCGGCGCTGCCGGTGCTCGTCGTGCGCTGACCCGCCGCGGGCGCCGGTCCCGCGCCGGTGTCAGTGCACGTGCCCGTGCAGCAGGCCCGTGACCCCCACCACGATGAGCAGGCCCGCCCCGAGCCAGCCCACCTGCACCGCGGTGTCGCGCAGGCTCAGCCGCTGCTGCAGCTGCGGCAGCAGGTCGGCCACGGCCACGTAGATGAAGCTGCTCGAGGCCACCACCAGCAGGTACGGGAAGAGGTCCTCCCAGGGACCGACGATGAAGTAGCCCAGCACGCCCCCGAGTACCGCGGCCAGGCCCGACAGCGCGTTGAACAGCAGCGCCCGCGCCCGGCTGAAGCCGGCGTTGATGAGCACCATGTAGTCGCCCACCTCCTGCGGGATCTCGTGTGCCACGATGGCCAGCGCCGTGACGAAGCCGAGCTTGACATCGGCCAGGAAGGCTGCGGCGATGATCACGCCGTCGCAGAAGTTGTGGATGCTGTCGCCCACGAGCACGCTGTAGCCGCCGCGCCCGGCCTGCTCGGCGTCGAAGTGGTGGTGGTGGTGGTGCCCGTCGCCCTCGTGGTGGTGGGCGTGGCGGTACAGCTCCGCCTTCTCGAGCAGCCAGAAGAACAGCAGCCCGGCCAGCAGCGTGAGGAAGAGCTCGCGCGAGCCCGCCGAGCTCTCGAAGGCCTCGGGCAGCACATGCAGCAGCGCGGTGCCCAGCAGCACCCCCGCCGACAGGCTCACCATGCCGCGCACGATGCGCCCGAGCAGCGCCGTCGTCAGCGAGGCGGCGATCGTGACCGACAGCAGCCCGCCGGCCACGGTGGCGAGCACGATCCAGGCAAGCGTCATGCCACGCCGTGCGTGCGGAACCACTCCAGGCAACGCTTCCAGCCGTCCTCCGCGGCCTCCTTGCGGAAGCTCGGCCGGTAGTCGGCGTGGAAGGCGTGCGGGGCCTCGCGGTAGAGCACGAACTCGCTGCGGCGCGCTGCCGGGCTGCCGCCGGCCAGGGCCTTCTTCATCGCGTCCACCGCCGCCAGCGGAATGCCTGTGTCGGCCTCCCCGTACAGGCCGAGCACGGGTGCCTTGAGCTCGCCCACCAGGTCGATGGGGTGACGCGGCTGCAGCGGCGTGGGCGCGGGGGAATTCAGCCGTCCGTACCAGGCCACGCCAGCCTTCACGCCAGGGTTGTGGGCCGAGTAGAGCCAGGTGACGCGCCCGCCCCAGCAAAAGCCCGTCACGGCGAGCTTGCCCGTGTCGGCGCCCTGCGTGCGCGCCCACGCGGTGCAGGCGTCCAGGTCCTTCATCACGTCGGCGTCCGGGGTCTTGTTCACGACCTCGGCGATCAGCTTGGCCATCTCGCCGTAGCTGGAGGGGTCACCCTGGCGCGCGAAGAGCTCCGGGGCGATGGCGAAGTAGCCGGCACGGGCAAAGCGTGCAGCCACGTCGGCGATGTACTCGTGCACGCCGAAGATCTCGCTGACGACGAGCACCACCGGCGCATTCGTGCGCCCGGCCTGCACGGCGCGGTAGGCCGGCATCTTGAAGCCGCCCGAGTCGATCGTGACCTCGCCGGCGAGCAAGCCGCTGCGGTCGGTCTTGATGGCGGTCTGCGCACACACGGGAAGCGCCGCAGCAGCAAAGCCCACGCCCAGCGCGGCGCGGGAGAAGGCGCGGCGGCCCAGGCCGCCCGGCGCAACGAGGGAATCGAATTCGGCAAGCGTGGTCATGGCAGTCCTGCTGGAAGCGAAGCCTCGCAGTCTAGTGGCACTCGATCCGGGCAGCACGGCTCGGGGCCGTGCCCATGCCCGGGCCTCAGTGGGCCTCCTCCCAGTTGAGCCCCACCCCGACCTCGGCCAGCAGCGGCACGGCCAGTTCGGCCACCCCCGCCATCAGGCGCGGCACCTCCTGGCGCACCCACTCGACCTCGTCCTCGGGCGCCTCGAGGACGAGCTCGTCGTGCACCTGCATGATCATCGCCGTGCGTCGGCCCTGCGCGTCCAGCGCGCGCTGCACCGCGATCATCGCCAGCTTGATGAGGTCCGCAGCCGTGCCCTGCATGGGCGCGTTGATGGCCTGGCGCTCGGCGGCGCTGCGCCGCGGGCCACTGCCGCCGCGGATCTCCGGCAGCACGATGCGCCGCCCGAAGAGCGTCTCCACGTAGCCGAGCTCGGCCGCGCGCGCCTTGGTCTCCTCCATGTAGCGGCGCACGCCGGCAAAGCGCGCGAAGTAGCGGTCGATGTAGTCGCGCGCGGCCTTCTGCTCGATCCCGAGCGCCTGCGACAGCCCGAAGGCTCCCATGCCGTAGATGAGGCCGAAGTTGATCGTCTTGGCGTAGCGGCGCTGCTCGGCCGAAACCTCGGCAGGAGCCAGCCCGAAGATCTCGGCGGCGGTGGCGCGGTGGATGTCCTGCCCCTCGGCGAAGGCGCGCGTCATGCCCGGGTCGCCACTGATGTGGGCCATGATGCGCAGCTCGATCTGGGAGTAGTCGGCGCTCACGATGCGGTGCCCGGGCGGCGCAACGAAAGCCTCGCGCACGCGCCGGCCCTCGGCGGTGCGGATGGGGATGTTCTGCAGGTTGGGCTCGTTGCTGGCCAGCCGCCCCGTGATGGCCACCGCCTGCGCGTAGTTGGTGTGCACGCGCCCGGTGGCCGCATTGACCATCTGCGGCAGCTTGTCGGTGTAGGTGCTCTTGAGCTTGGACAGGCTGCGGTACTCGAGGATGCGCGCGGGCAGCGGGTAGTCCTGCGCGAGCTCCTGCAGCACCTCCTCGTCGGTGCTGGGAGCGCCGGTGGCGGTCTTCTTCCTCACCGGCAGCCCCAGGCGCCCGAAGAGGATCTCGCCGATCTGCTTGGGGCTGCCGATGTTGAAGCGCTGGCCGGCGATCTCGTAGGCCTGCTGCTCGAGGGCCAGCATGCGCTCGGCCAGCTCGTGGCTCTGGCGCGCCAGCAGCGCCGGGTCGATCAGCACCCCGTGGCGCTCGATGCGGCCCAGCACGGTGCTCACCGGCAGCTCGATCTCCTCGTAGACGCGGCGCAGCCCCGGCTCGGCCTGCAGCTGCGGCCACAGCACCTGGTGCACCTGGAGCGCCATCTCGCTGTCCTCGCCCGAGTACTGGGTGGCGCGCGCCACGTCCACCTGGGCAAAGGGAATCTGGCTGGCGCCCTTGCCGCACAGCTCCTCGTAGGACAGGCCCTTGCGGCCCAGGTGGCGCTCGGCCAGGCTCTCCAGGCCATGCGGCCGGTGGGCCTCGAGCACGTAGCTCTCCAGCAGCGTGTCGTGGGCCAGCCCGCGCAGCGCGATGCCGTGGTTGGCCAGCACGTGCACGTCGTACTTGGCGTGCTGGGCGAGCTTGGGCGCGCCCGCATCCTCGAGCCAGGGTCGCAGGCAGTCGAGCACCTGTTGCAGCGGCAGCTGCTCGGGCGCGTCGGGCCCGGCGTGCGCCAGCGGCACGTAGGCCGCGCGCCCGGGCTCCACCGCGAAGCTCAGGCCCACCAGGCGCGCGCGCATCGGGTCCAGCGAGTCGGTCTCGGTGTCGAAGGCCACCAGCGGCGCGGCTCGCAGCCGCTCCAGCCAGGCCTGCAGCCGCTCCATCGTGGCCACCGTCTCGTACTCGCGTGCCAGCGCGACGGCCGGCGCCGCAGCAGTCGGATCGCCGTGGGCTGCGGCCAGGGGCCCGCTGGCCGCAACGGTCGGCGCAGGACCCACGCCGGCCGCAGGCGCCACGCCTTGCTCCTCGAGCTCGCGCCGCCAGCTGCGAAAGCCATGACGCACGTAAAAGCCCAGCAGCCCCGGCGCCTGCAGCGGCTGCAGCGCCAGCGCGTCGAGACCGGGCCAGCCGGGCACGCTTGCCGAGAGGTCGCAGTCGGTCTTCACCGTCACGAGGCGCCGACCCATCGGCAGCCAGTCCAGGGCGCGGCGCAGGTTCTCGCCCGTGGCCCCGCCCATGCCCGGCGCGGCCGCCATCACCCCGTCCAGCGAGCCGTGCTCGGCCAGCCACCTGGCCGCCGTCTTCGGACCCACCTTCTCCACCCCGGGCACGTTGTCCACTGCGTCGCCCACGAGCGTGAGGTAGTCGACGATGAGGCGCGCGGGCACGCCGAACTTGGCCTGCACCGCCGCCTCATCCAGCGTCTCGCCGGTCATCGTGTTGATCAGCCTGACCTGCGGCGTGACGAGCTGTGCCAGGTCCTTGTCGCCCGTGGACACCACCACCTGGTGGCCGCTGGCCTCGCCCACGCGCGCCAGCGTCCCGATGACGTCGTCGGCCTCCACGCCCGGCACCTCCAGCACCGGCCAGCCCAGCAGCCGCACCACCTCGTGGATCGGCTCGATCTGGCGCGCCAGGTCCTCGGGCATCGGCGGGCGGTGGCCCTTGTAGTCGGGGTAGAGCTCGTGGCGGAAGGTGTCGCCCTTGGCGTCGAAGACGCAGGCTGCATGCTCGGCCGCGACGTCCTCGCGCAGCCGGCGCAGCATCGCCACCATGCCGTGGACGGCCCCGGTGGGAAATCCTTCGGGCGAGCGCAGGTCGGGCATCGCGTGGTAGGCCCGGTACAGGTAGCTCGAACCGTCGACGAGCAGCAGGGTGGGGCGTTCAGGCATGCGCGCATTGTGCGCCGCATAGAATGAGGCGATGGCTCGCTTGCCCGCTCTCGTGATCGTCCTGGCAGCGGCGTGGGCAGATGCCGCTGCCGCGCAGGCCCAGGCGCCTGCCCCGGCGCGCCCGGCAGATGCCCCGGCGGCTGTCGAAGCAGCAAGGGAGCCGCGCGTGAGCTGGCTCGTCGTCGAGGACGAGCATGTGCGCATCGAGGAGTTGCGCGTGCGCGGGGAGAGCCGTCAGATCACGGTGCAGCCCAAGCTGCCGGGGTCCCGTCCTTACGAGATCGCGCCGTCCAGCGGCGCGCTCGACCCCTCGCAGCGTGGTCGGCGTGCGCCGGGCACGAGCCAGTGGCGCCTGCTGAGCTTCTAGGCACGTGGCGGTCTACACCGAAGTCGCCTTCGACGAGGCGGATGCCCTGCTCCGCGGGCTCGGCCTGGGCGAGCTGACCGAGCTGCGCGGCATCCGCTCGGGGATCGAGAACACCAACTACTACGCCAGCACGCCCACCGGGCAGTGGGTGCTGACGCTCTTCGAGCGGCTGCCGCGCGAGCAGCTGCCCTACTACCTGGAGCTGATGCGCCACCTCGCGCGGCGCGGCATCCCGGTGCCCGCGCCGCAGCCGGGCCCCGGCGGCAGCCTCGTGCACACGGTGGCGGGCAAGCCTGCAGCGGTGGTGACGCGGCTGCCGGGCAGCCACCGCCTGGCCCCCGGGCCCCTGCAGGTCGAGCAGGTGGGCGCGATGCTCGCGCGCATGCACGTGGCCGCAGGCGACTTCCCGCTGCACCAGCCGCACCTGCGGGGGCTCGCGTGGTGGGAGGAGGTGCTGCCGGCGGTGCTGCCGCACGTCAGCGCCGCCCAGGCCAAGCTCCTGCGCGAGGAACTCGACTTCCAGCGTTCGCTGCACCACGGCGCGGCGGGCCAGGCGCTGCCGCGCGGCCCGGTGCACGCGGATCTCTTTCGCGACAACGCGATGTTCGACGACACGGCCGGCGAGGACCGGCTGTGCGGCTTCTTCGACTTCTACTTCGCCGGCACCGATGCGCTGCTGTTCGATGTGGCGGTGTGCCTGAACGACTGGTGCATCGACCACGCCAGCGGGCGCCTGGACGAGGCGCTGGCCGGCCCGTTCCTGAGCGCCTATCACGCGCAGCGGCCGCTGTCGGGCACCGAGGCACGGCTGCTGCCCGCGCTGATGCGCGCCGCGGCGCTGCGCTTCTGGCTCTCGCGTCTGTGGGACTGGCACCTGCCGCGCGAGGCAGCCCTGCTCCAGCCCAAGGATCCGACGCATTTCGAGCGCGTGCTGCGCGATCGGATCGACAATCCGTGGCATCCGCCACTTTGAGCCGCGCGCCTGCCCGGACCGCACCCGCCACCCCCATGGCCCTCTCGCTCAAGACCGTTGCGCCACTGCACGGCGCGCACTGGGTGCGCGACGGCTTTCGCCTCTTCGGGCGCCACCCGCTGGCGTTCAGCTCGCTCTTTGCCGGCTTCCTGCTGGCCATGCTCGTGAGCTCGATCGTTCCGCTCGTGGGTCCGCTGGTTCTGCTGGCCGCCGTGCCCTTGCTTTCGCTGGGCTTCATGGTGGCCAGCGAGTCGGCGCTGCACGGCGGGCCGATACACATCGGGCAATTCTTCAGCCCGCTGCGTGGTGACGCCGCGCGACGTCGCGCGCTGCTGGTGCTGTGCGGCCTGTATGCGGTGGGCGCCGTGCTCATCATGGTCGTGGCCGATGCGGTGGACGACGGCGCCTTCGAGCGGCTGCAGCGGCTGCTGGCCCAGGGCGGGCGCAGCAAGGAGGTGCAGGCGCTGCTCGCCCAGCCCGGCTTCCAGTGGGCCATGGGGCTGCGCGCGGTGCTCATCACGCTGCTGTCGGTGCTGTTCTGGCACGCGCCGGCCCTCGTGCACTGGGGCGGCCAGGGCGCCGCGCAGGCGCTCTTCTCGAGCACGCTGGCCGTGTGGCGCTGCAAGGGCGCCTTCCTCGTCTACACGCTCACCTGGACGGGCATGATCATCCTGTTCGGCGTCGTCACGTCGCTGCTGCTGGGCCTGCTCGGGCAGGCGCGGCTGATGGGCATCGTGGCGCTGCCCGGCGGCCTGATCCTGTCCACCGTCTTCTACGTGTCGCTGCTCTTCACCTACGTGGAGAGCTTCGGCGGCACGCGCGAGGCACCCACACCCTGAGGGCGGGCCAGGTCAGGGCAGCGGCGTGAGCCGCGCCACTGCCAGTGCCAGCCACTTCACGCCGTGTCGGCCGAAGTTGACCTGCGCGCGCGCATCCTCGCCCGCGCCCTCGAGCGTGATGATCACGCCCTCGCCGAACTTGTTGTGAAACACGCCCTGCCCGGGCCGCCAGGGCGAAGCCGCCGCAGCCGCTGACGCGCGCGGCGCGTCCATCCGCGGCACGCCGCCCGCACCCGCGCCGGGCTCCACGCGCCCGGCCCCGACGATCGAGTGCAACCCACTGCCGCGTGCCCAGGCAGCCTGGTAGTCCCGGGCGTAGCCCGAGCCGAACCCGGCGTGGCGCGGGGTGAGCCACTTCAGCGTCTCGTCGGGCAGTTCGTCGAAGAAGCGGCTCCTCACGTTGTAGCGGGTCTGGCCGTGCAGCATGCGCGTCTGGCTGAAGCTCAGGTACAGGCGCGTGCGCGCCCGCGTGATCGCCACGTACATCAGCCGGCGCTCCTCCTCCAGCCCGTCGGCGTCCGACAGGGAGTTCTCGTGCGGAAAGAGCCCTTCTTCCAGGCCCGTGATGAAGACGGCGTCGAACTCGAGCCCCTTGGCCGCATGCACGGTCATGAGCTGGATCGCGTCGGCCCCGGCCTGGGCCTGGTTGTCGCCAGCCTCGAGCGCGGCGTGGGTGAGGAAGGCCGACAGGGGCGACATCACCTCGCCGCTGTCCGCATCGGGCACCGACAGGGGCGGTGCCGCCTCGTCCACCGGCAGGTTCACGGCGTCGCGCCCGAAGCCCTCCTGCATCACGAAGGCCTCGGCCGCGTTGACCAGTTCCTCCAGGTTCTCGATGCGGTCGGCCCCCTCGCGCTCGGTGCGGTAGTGCTCCACGAGGCCGCTGGCGGCCACCACGTGCTCGATGATCTGGCGCAGCGTGCAGCCGCGCGTGGCCTCGCGCGCCGCATCGACGAGGCCGCAGAAGGCCGCGAGGTTCGCACCCGCCTTGCCCGGCACGGCCGCCACGCTCTGGAAGAGGCTGCGCCCGCTGGCGCGAGCCGCCTCCTGCAGCTGCTCGACCGTGCGCGCGCCGATGCCGCGCGCCGGAAAGTTCACGACACGCAGGAAGCTCGTGTCGTCGTTGGGGTTCTCCACCAGGCGCAGGTAGGCCAGCGCGTGCTTCACCTCGGCGCGCTCGAAGAAGCGCAGGCCCCCGTAGACGCGGTAGGGCAGCCCGGCGTTGAACAGCGCGCTCTCGAGCACGCGGCTTTGCGCGTTGCTGCGGTACAGCAGCGCGATGCCGCTGCGCGCCATCCCCGTGCGGTGCAGCTGCTGCACCTCCTCGAGCAGCCACTGGGCCTCGGCGTAGTCGCTGGCGGACTCGAAGACCCGCACCGGCTCGCCCGCGCCGGCCTCGGTGCGCAGGTTCTTGCCCAGGCGCCGCTCGTTGTGCGAGATGAGGGCGTTGGCGGTGTCCAGGATGTTGCCGGCCGAGCGGTAGTTGCGCTCGAGCTTGATGACGTGGTCGACGCGGTACTCGCGCTCGAAGTCGGCCATGTTGCCCACCTGCGCCCCCCGGAAGGCGTAGATGCTCTGGTCGTCGTCGCCCACGGCGAAGACGCCCTGCGCCGGTTGCGCACCGGGCGGGGCGAACATCTGCAGCCAGCGGTACTGCAGCCGGTTCGTGTCCTGGAACTCGTCCACGAGCACGTGCCGGAAGCGCCGCCGGTAGTGCTCGCGCAGCGCCTCGTGGTCGCGCATGAGCTCGTAGGTGCGCAGCATCAGCTCGGCGAAGTCGACCACGCCCTCGCGCTGGCACTGGTCCTCGTAGGCCTGGTAGATCTCGGCCAGGCGCCGCGTCTGCTCGTCGCGCACCTCGATGTCGCGCGGGCGCAGGCCGTCCTCCTTGGAGGCGGCGATGAACCAGGAGACCTGCTTCGGGACAAAGCGCTCCTCGTCCAGGTTGGCGGCCTTGATGACGCGCTTGATGGCCGAGACGGTGTCCTGCGCGTCCAGGATCTGGAAGGTCTGCGGCAGCGCGGCGAGCTTCCAGTGCGCGCGCAGGAAGCGGTTGCACAGGCCGTGGAAGGTGCCGATCCACATGCCGCGCACGTTCACGGGCAGCATCGCCGACAGCCGCGTGAGCATCTCCCGGGCGGCCTTGTTGGTGAAGGTCACGGCCAGCACCCCGCCGGGCGAGACCTGCCCGGTCTGCAGCAGCCAGGCGATGCGCGTGGTGAGCACGCGCGTCTTGCCCGAACCGGCGCCCGCCAGGATCAGCGAGGGCCGCGCCGGCAGCGTCACGGCTGCCAGCTGCTCGGGGTTGAGCCCCCGCAGCAGCGCAGCGGGCACGCCGCCTGCTGGCGCGGTGTCACCCTCCTGCCCGGCTGCCCCACCGGTGCCGGGCCGTGCCGGCACATCGCCATCGGGCAGCAGGTACTGTTCACGCATCCAGGCATTGTAGGCAGCGGGCGCTCCCGCGGCGGGTTAGACTTCGCCACCGGGCCTGCGGCGATGCGCACGCCCGGTTTTCTTTTTGTGCGGGCGCCCTCGCATCACGCGCCGCCTTCCCGCGGCGGCCCCGCACCCGACCCCCTGCCCTGGAGCGTCCACCGTGGACATCTTCGACTACGACAACGTGCTGCTGCTGCCTCGCAAGTGCCGCGTGGAAAGCCGCAGCGAATGCGACACCTCGGTGGAGTTCGGCCCGCGGCGCTTCAAGCTGCCGGCGGTCCCCTCCAACATGAAGACGGTGGTCGACGAGACGATCGCGCAGATGCTCGCGCGCGAGGGCTATTTCTACGTCATGCACCGCTTCGACCTGGACAACGTGGCCTTCGCGCGGCGCATGCGCGAGCTCGGCCTGTACGTGTCGATCAGCTCGGGCGTGAAGCCGCACGACCACGCCGTGATCGACCGCCTCGCGGCCGAGGGCGTCGGGGCCGACTACATCACGATCGACATCGCCCACGGCCACGCCGAGAGCGTGCGAGCGACCATCGCCCACATCCGCGAGCGGCTCCCCCAGGCCTTCGTGATCGCCGGCAACGTGGCCACACCCGAGGCCGTGATCGACCTGGAGAACTGGGGTGCGGACGCCACCAAGGTGGGTGTGGGGCCGGGCAAGGTGTGCATCACCAAGCTCAAGACGGGATTTGGCACCGGCGGCTGGCAGCTCTCGGCGCTCAAGTGGTGCGCCCGCGTGGCCACCAAGCCCATCATCGCCGACGGCGGCATCCGCCACCACGGCGACATCGCCAAGAGCGTGCGCTTCGGCGCGGCGATGGTGATGATCGGCTCGCTCTTTGCCGGCCACGAGGAGTCGCCCGGGCAGACGGTGGAGGTCGACGGCAAGCTCTACAAGGAGTACTACGGCTCGGCCAGCGACTTCAACAAGGGCGAGTACAAGCACGTGGAAGGCAAGCGCATCCTCGAGCCGATCAAGGGCCGGCTGGCCGACACGCTGCGCGAGATGCGCGAGGACCTGCAGAGCTCCATCAGCTACGCCGGCGGGCGCCAGCTGTCGGACCTGAAGAAGGTCAACTACGTGATCCTGGGCGGCGAGAACGCCGGCGAGCACCTGCTGATGTAGCGGCGCGCCGGCCGCAGCAGGCGTGCCCGGGGCCCACGTGGCCCCCCGTGCACCCCCGTGCGCCGGTCAGGGCATCATCTCTCGCCGCTCGCCCGGCTCGGCGCCGTCGCCTGGGCTGCGCCGGTACAGCGGCACGGCGCGCGCAGTGGGTTGCGGGCAGCTGCCGCTGTCGGCGTACGCGAGCGCGGCTGTCATCAGCGGGTCCGTCGCCGCGCCCACTGGCTGCGTGAAGTCCTCGGCCACGGGGCAGGTGGCGGCGATGCCGTCGAAGTAGCGGCCCTCGCCGCGCGCGTTCAGGCTTTCGAAGTTGACGATGCTCCAGGTGGTGCCGCAGTTGCTGCCCGGCACGAAGCCCACCGGCTTGCCGCAGCTCGTCTCGCCGATGCCCACCACCTGCAGCCCTGCGCCGCGCAGGCCGTTGATGACGAGCTCGCTGGCCGAGCAGGTGCGACGGCCCATCAGCACGATCACGCGAGGCGCGTCCACGGCACCTGAAGGCGCCGGGTTGGCAAAGCGGTAGTTCGTGTTCTTGGAGGCCTGCGAAGGGGCGTAGACGAGCGAGGTGAAGATCTGTCCGGCCGCCCGCGCGCCACCCAGGTGGCTGCCCACGGTGGCGGCAAAGGAGACGAGCCCGCCGCCGTTGTAGCGCAGGTCCAGCACCACCTCCTGCACACCCTGGGCACGGAACTCGGCGAACCGGGTCTCCAGCGGTGCCTGTGCCTGGCTGATGAAGGTCTGGAGCTGCAAGTAGCCCAGGCGTCGGCCACCGGGTGTCGTGACCACGCGACCCTGGGGCAGCGGCACGAGGTCGTAGGTCGCCGAGGCCAGCGAGACGTCCCGCTCGACCGAGCCGCGCGCCAGGCGCAGCGTGAGCAGCTGCCCCGTGGCCGTGGCCGACAGCGCGCTGAAATCGTCGGCCGCGATCAGCTCGGAGGCGGGCCGGCCGTTTACCGACACCACCCTGTCGCCCCGGCGCACGTCGTTGAGGGCCGCCGCGGAGTTCGGATCCACCTGGCGCACGTACAGCGGGCGCGTGGGCTGGCCCTTGACCTCCAGCCCCGCCACGGCCACGCCGTAGCCCATCGTGCGGCCTTCGCCGTAGAACTGGTTGTAGCGCTCGGTGGACTGGTAGCCGCTCCAGCGGTCGCGCGGCCAGGTGGCACCCGATCCGTTGGGGATCGAATCGCCACCGGCATACAGCAGCGCGCTGAAGTAGCGCGTGGCCGAGTCGTAGCCGCCGGGGTCGGGACGCGGGGCGAGCTGGTTCCAGAAGTAGGTGTCGGCAAAGAAGTTGCGCAGCCACGCCTTCTCGTCGTCCGCCGGGCAGCTTGCACCGGCTTCGGTGCTGCCGCCCCCGCCCCCACCGCCGCCGCCGCAGGCGGCCAGCCCGAGCACCGCAGCGGCCAGCAGGAGCCGTGCGCCGGCCTCCATCCTGGAGCGCAGCGTGGAGCCAGGCAAGCGCGCCGGGCACGTGGTGCCACCGACCTGGCTCGAGGGCGGTGGATCCTGGATCGATGGCAGGTACGACATGCCGAAAAGGTACCACGACCTACAATCTCCCTCCCCCTCGTGCCCGGCTCGCCGGTCGGGTCATTCACCCGCCCGGGCTGGCCGCGCCTTGCCCGTCCTGAATCCCCAGAGCCATGACCGACCTCGCCAAATCCTTCGAGCCCGCTGCCATCGAGGCCAGGTGGGCCCCGCTGTGGGAGCAAGGCGGCGCCTGCCAGCCCACGCTCGACCCCGAGCGGGCCTCGTTCTCGATCCAGCTGCCGCCGCCCAACGTCACCGGCGTGCTGCACATGGGCCACGCCTTCAACCAGACGATCATGGACGCGCTCACGCGCTACCACCGCATGCGCGGGTCCAACACGCTGTGGGTGCCGGGCACCGACCATGCCGGCATCGCCACGCAGATCGTGGTGGAGCGCCAGCTCGAGCAGGAGCGCCTCACGCGCCACGACCTGGGGCGCGAGAACTTCGTGGCCCGCGTGTGGAAGTGGAAGGAGCAGTCGGGCTCGACCATCACGCAGCAGATGCGCCGCCTGGGCGCGAGCGTGGACTGGCAGCACGAGTACTTCACCATGGACGAGAAGCTCTCGTCGGTGGTGGTGGAGACCTTCGTGCAGCTCTACGAGCAGGGCCTGATCTACCGCGGCAAGCGCCTGGTGAGCTGGGACCCGGTGCTCAAGTCGGCCGTCTCCGACCTCGAGGTGGAGAGCGAGGAGGAAGACGGGTTCCTCTGGCACATCCGCTACCCGCTGGTGGACGATGACGGCAGCCTGGCCGCTGCCGGGCTGCCCGATTCGGTCGTGGTGGCCACGACGCGGCCCGAGACGATGCTGGGCGACACCGCGGTGATGGTGCACCCCGACGACGAGCGCTACGCGGCCCTGGTGGGCCGGCGCGTGCGGCTGCCCCTGTGCGAGCGCGAGATCCCGGTGATCGCCGACGCCTACGTCGACCGCGAGTTCGGCACCGGCGTGGTGAAGGTCACCCCCGCGCACGACGCCAACGACTATGCCGTGGGTCTGCGCCACGGCCTGCCGATGATCGGCGTGCTCGCCCTGGACGCCACCGTCAACGACCAGGCGCCCGAGCGCTACCGGGGCCTGGACCGCTTCGAGGCGCGCAAGCGCGTCGTGGCCGACCTAGAAGCCCAGGGCCTGCTCGTGGAGACGAAGAAGCACCGGCTGATGGTGCCGCGCTGCGCGCGCACCGGCCAGGTGGTGGAGCCCATGCTCACCGACCAGTGGTTCGTGGCCGTGAGCAAGCCCGGGCCCGACGGGCGCAGCATCGCCGACAAGGCGATCGCCGCGGTGGACTCGGGCCAGGTGCGCTTCGTGCCGGAGAACTGGGTCAACACCTACAACCAGTGGATGAAGAACATCCAGGACTGGTGCATCTCGCGCCAGCTGTGGTGGGGCCACCAGATCCCGGCGTGGTACGGCACGGGCGGCGAGATCTTCGTCGCGCGCAGCGAGGACGAGGCGCGTGCGAAGGCGCGTGCCGGCGGCTATGACGGCGCCCTCACGCGCGACGCCGATGTGCTCGACACCTGGTACTCGTCGGCGCTCGTGCCCTTCTCGTCGCTGGGCTGGCCGGCCAGGACGAAGCCGCTCGAGCTCTTCCTGCCCTCCACCGTGCTCGTGACGGGCTACGAGATCATCTTCTTCTGGGTCGCGCGGATGATCATGATGACGACCCACTTCACGGGGCAGGTGCCCTTCCGCGACGTCTACATCCACGGCATGGTGCGAGACGCCGAGGGCCGCAAGATGAGCAAGTCCGAGGGCAACGTGCTCGACCCGGTGGACCTCATCGAGGGTCGCGATCTCGACACGCTCGTGCAGAAGTCGGTGGTGGGCCTGCGCAAGCCCGAGACGGCGCCCAAGGTGGCCGCCCGGGTGAGGAAGGAGTTCCCCCAGGGCATGCCGGCCTACGGCGCGGATGCGCTGCGCTTCACGATGGCGAGCTACGCGAGCCTGGGGCGCAACATCAACTTCGACACCCAGCGCTGCCAGGGCTACCGCAACTTCTGCAACAAGCTGTGGAACGCCAC
>JBBAPJ010000014.1:42452-44519 GCA_040400855.1 Rubrivivax sp. | reverse complement strand
GGTGCGCGCACCACGATCCTGCTGGCCCTGGACGTGTCGCTGAGCATGCGCGTGACGGATGTGAAACCCACCCGCATGGCCGCAGCCCAGGAGGCGGCCAAGGCCTTCGTGGCCGAGGTGCCGCGGCGCATCGACGTGGGCCTGGTCACCTTCGCGGGCACGGCCCAGGTGGCGCAGCGCGCCACCGCCGATCGCCCCTCGCTCGTCGCGGCCATCGACGGCATCCAGATGCAGCGCGGCACGGCCATCGGCAGCGCCATCGTGGTGTGCCTGTCCGAGCTCTTCCCCGATCACGGCCTCGACGTGGGCGAGATGACCTACGGCCCCTGGGGCAGCCCGGCGGCACGCAGCCTGGATGCCAAGGCCAAGGCGCCCCAGGCGATCACGCCGGTGGCGCCGGGCTCCTACGGCGCGGCCACCATCATCCTGCTGAGCGACGGGCGCCGCACCACCGGGGTGGACACGATCCAGGCCGCGAAGATGGCGGCCGACCGCGGCGTGCGCATCCACGTCATCGGCCTGGGCACGCCCGATGGGCACCTCGCCTCGGGCGGCGAGGGCATGGCCTTCTACCTGCAGCTCGATGAAGCCACGTTGCGCCAGGTGGCGCAGATGACCGGCGGCGAGTACCACCACGCCGCCAGCGCCGAGGCACTGCGCAACGTGTACCAGGAACTCGGCTCCCAGGTGCAGCTCTCCCGGCGCGAGACGGAGCTCACCGCCTTGCTCGCGGGGCTGGCGGCGCTGCTGCTCGCCGCGGGCGTGGGGCTGTCGCTGTGGTGGTTCGGGGTGTCGCCTCGGCGAGCGACGGCTGGTGCGTTGTGAGCCGGTCGCCAGCGCCCCGGGCTCGAGCCTGCCGCGCCCGCGGTTTCAGCTGCCCGCGCCGAGGATCGCGACCATGTCCTGCCTGTCCCCGAGCAGGCGAACCACGTCCAGGTGGTCCTGCGCCTCGAAGTAGAGCCACTGCATGGGGAAGCCGCTGACTCGCCACGAGCGCAGGCCCGGTATCTCGCACAGCAGCCCCAGGCGGGGAGACCCGATGGCGGGCATGCGCTCGATCGGCTCGAGGGCTTGAAGGGCGGCATCGAACATGCGCTCGGCGATCTCGGCACCGCCCTCCCGTGCGTAGTGCCTGGCCGCCTCGACCAGATCGGCCTCGGCCAGGGGGCGCAACCGGGCTGGCTTCAACGGCGCGTACCCAGGGCCCGCTTCCTGAGCGCCGCGACGCGCTGGGGTGTGAGCGCCTGGCCAGGACCCGAGCGCAGGCCTTCCTCGATCAACTCGCGCAGGCGCTTCCTGGCCTGATCTTCCTGGTCGCGCCGGATCAGCTCGCGCAGGTATTCGCTGGTGTTGCCGTACTGGCCGGAGCTCACGCGCTGGTCGACATACTCGCGCATGGCCTCCGGCAGGGCGAAGCTCATGGTGGTGGTGGTCATGGATCGGGATGATCTTCTGGATTATCAACCGTTGTCAACATGACTTGCAATCTCCCGGCTACCCCCCATCCCGCGCCACCGCCTGAGCCACCTCCTGCGCCTGCTGCGCGATCGTGCGCAGCAGCCCACCCGGCTGTCGCAGGTCGAACCCCGTGAAGTGCAGGCCGGCTCGCGTCCCGCGGCCGATGGCCTCGCGCGGCAGGCCGCGCGCGTCGAGATCCAGATCGACGCCCGGCATCAGCGCCTGCAAGCCCGCCTCGTAGCCGGTGGCCAGCACGAGGGTGTCGAAGGGTGCTTCGGTGCCGTCGACGAAGCGCACGCTGCGTTCCTGCAGCTGCTCGATGCCGGGGTGCACGCGGATGTCGCCCGCACGGATGCGCGCCAGCGTGCCCACGTCGATGACGGGCGTGCGGCCCTCCTCGCGCAGCTGCGCCAGGGGTGAGGCGCCCGGCGTGCGCAGGCCCCAGCGCGAGAGGTCCCCGACGGTGAGGTCGCGCAGCCACCCAGCCAGAGCATGGCCAAGCGCCTGCGGCAGCCGGCCCAGCAGGATCGACGTGCGCTGCGTGGGCCGCCCGAGCACGTCTCGGTGCACGATGTTCACGGCCGAGCGCACGCAAAGCGCCACCTCCAC
>JBBAPJ010000014.1:0-42352 GCA_040400855.1 Rubrivivax sp. | reverse complement strand
CCTGAATCCGGCGCCAGCCGCTCGATGCGCTCGACCTGCGCCCCGAAGATCGGCTCGATGCCGAAGTGCTCCGCGTAAGCCTCCAGGTAGGCCACCACCTGCTCGCGCGGCACGTAGCGCGGCGCCTGGGCAGGAAAGGGCAGGCCGGGCAGGGCCGAGAGCTCCTTGACCGTGTGCAGGTGCAGCCGGCGGTAGTGCGCGCGCCACGATGCGCCCACGTCGCTGGCGCGCTCGAGCACGCGGGCCTGCACGCCCAGCCGGCTCAGGCAGGCTGCGGTGGCCAGGCCGGCCGGGCCGGCGCCGATGACGACGGCAGGCTCGCGCCGCGGGGCGGAAGACGAGACGCTTGCGGGGGCGGAATCGGGGCGGAACATGGGGGCAGGCGTGTGCACGTTCGAAGCGGCGCAGAGGGCCTCGCAGGATCGCGCCTCGAAGCGGTGACCCCTGCGGGATGGCGGACTCTAATGGCGTCCAGGCCGCCCGCCTATCATCGACCGACCGCCCAGCCAGCGCCCCAGCCGGGCGCACGCCACCATCCTTCAGGGGCGCAGACCTGTCCAGGAGGCCTCAACCATGTCCGAACTCCAAGCCTTCCTGGCCGCCCGCGATGGCCTGCTCGCACGGCGCACCGATCTCGACGCCGCCGTGTCCCACTTCCAGTGGCCGGCGCTGCGGCACTTCGACTGGGCCAGCGACTACTTCGACGCCATCGCACGCGGCAACGACAAGCCGGCCTTGCACATCGTCGAGGAGTCGGGTGCGCAGGCGCGGCTGTCCTACGCCGAGCTGTCCGCCCGCTCCTCGCAGGTGGCCAGCTTCCTGCGCGACCTGGGCGCTCGCCCGGGCGACCGCATCTTGCTGATGCTGGGCAACGAGGTGCCGCTGTGGGAGACGATGCTGGCGTCCATCAAGCTCGGCGTGGTGGTGATCCCTGCCACCACGCTGCTGTCGGGCGATGACCTGGCCGATCGCCTGGCGCGCGGGCGTGTGCGCTGGATCATCACCAACGGCACGGGCTGTGCGCGCGTACGCGCGCTCGACCCGGTGCTGCTGGGCGGCGTGGGCTGCGTGCTCGCGGGCCCGGCGGGCCGCGACGAGGCGGGCCAGCCGCCCGCGGGCTGGATCGACTACGCCGGGAGCCTGCACGCCTCGGCCAACTTCGTGCGCGGCGAGCCGCTGGCGGTCACGCAGCCGCTATTGGAGTACTTCACCTCGGGCACCACCTCTCGCCCGAAGCTGGTGCGGCACTCGCGCCAGAGCTACCCGGTGGGGCACCTGTCGACGATGTACTGGCTCGGCCTGAAGCCCGGCGACGTGCACTGGACCGTGAGCTCGCCGGGCTGGGCCAAGCACGCGTGGAGCTGCTTCTTTGCGCCCTTCAACGCGCAGGCCTGCGTCTTCATCTACAACTACACGCGCTTCAACGGCCCGGCGATCCTGGATGCGCTGGTGGCGCACGGCGTGGACACCCTGTGCGCCCCGCCCACCGTGTGGCGCATGCTGATCCTGGAGGAGTTCGCGCGCTGGCCGGTGAAGCTGCGCGAGGCGATCTCCGCGGGCGAGCCGCTCAACCCCGAAGTGATCGAGCAAGTGCGCGCGGGCTGGGGCCTGACCATCCGCGACGGCTACGGCCAGACCGAGACCACGGCGCAGGTGGGCAATGCGCCCGGGCAGGTGCTCAAGACCGGCTCGATGGGCCGGCCGCTGCCGGGCTACCCCATCGTGCTGCTCGACGTGAACGGGCAGCCCGCCGACGAAGGCGAGATCTGCATCGACCTCTCGCGCCGGCCCGTGGCGCTGATGGACGGCTACGCCGACGACCCGGACAAGACCGCCGAGGCGATGCGCGACGGCCATTACCACACGGGTGACGTCGGCACGCGCGACGCCGAGGGCTACATCACCTACGTGGGCCGCGCCGACGACGTCTTCAAGGCCTCGGGCTACCGCATCAGCCCCTTCGAGCTCGAGAGCGCCCTCATCGAGCACCCGGCCGTGGCCGAGGCCGCGGTGGTGCCTTCGCCCGACCCGGTGCGCGGCTTCGTGCCCAAGGCCTACGTCATCCTCGCGCCGGGCCACGCGGCTGATGCGCAGACGGCGCGCGCCATCTTCGGCTTTCTGCGCGGCCGCGTGTCGGGCTACAAGATGATCCGGCGCCTGGAGTTCTCCGACTTGCCCAAGACCATCAGCGGCAAGATCCGCCGCGTGGAGCTGCGCGGCCAGGAGACGGGGCGGCCGGCCAGCGGCACCCGCAACGAACGCGAGTTCCTGGAGGAGGCGCTGCGCGCGTGAGGGCGCGCAGCGGCGGCCCGGCCGCTACTCCGGCTTGATCCCCGCTGCCCGTATCGCCTTGCCCCACTTCTCGTGCTCGGCGCGCTGGAAGGCGGCGAAGGCCTGCGGCGTGGTGGGCACGAACTTCGCGCCTTCGCTCTCCAGGCGCTTCTCGATCTCCGGCGAGCGCATGATCTTCTGCACCTCGGCGTTGATGCGGCCCACGATCTCCGCCGGCGTGCCCGCCGGTGCGAACAGGCCGATCCAGTTCGAGACCTCGTAGCCCGGCAGCGACTCGATGGCCGCCGGGATCTCGGGCGTGGAGCGGTTGCGTGCCGGGCCCAGCGTGGCGATGGGGCGCAGCCGCCCGGCCTTGGCCTGCGGCAGCACGGTGGGCATCGTGGCGAAGATCATCTGCGCCTGCCCGCCCATCACGTCGGTGATGGCCGGTGCGTTGCCCTTGTAGGGCACGTGCACGATGTCCACGCCCGCCATCGACTTGAAGATCTCGCCGGCCAGGTGGCTGGTCGTGCCCATGCCGCCGGAGGCGTAGGCGAGCTTGCCGGGCTGGCTCCTGGCGTAGGCGATGAGCTCCTTCAGGTCCTTCGCGGGCACCGAGGGGTGCACCACCAGCAGCCCGTCGGCGTCCAGCACGTGCGCGATCGGCGCGAAGTCCTTCATCGGGTCGTAGGGCATGGACTTCAGCAGGAACGGGTTGATCGCGTGCGTGCCGATGTTGCCCATGACGAGCGTGTAGCCGTCGGCGGCAGACTTGGCCACGAGGTCCGCGCCGATGTTGCCGCCGGCTCCCGTGCGGTTCTCGATCACCACCGTCTGGCCCCAGGCCTCCGAGAGCTTGGCACCGATGGCGCGCGCGAAGGTGTCGGCGATGCCGGCCGTGGCAAAGGGCACCACGATGCGGATCGGGCGGTTGGGATAGCCGGGGGCCTGCGCGTGCGCGCCCCGAAGGGATGCGAAGCCCGCCAGGGCGGCGAGCGCGGTGAAAGTCCTGCGGTTCATGTCCGCCTCCTGCTGTGTGCTGTGCGTCGGTTCACATCATGCCCCGGCGATGCGCCGCAGCCGCTTGACCGTGGGCTGCTCGACGAGCTTGCCCTCGTAGACGAGCGGCCGTGTGGGGTCGGCCTCGAACATCGCCAGGATCGCTCGCGCTCGCGCCACCTCGGCGGCCGTGGGAGTGAAGGCCTCGCGGATCGCCGCGACCTGGCTCGCGTGCTTGGCTGCCTTGCCACCCATGCCCAGGGCCTTCACGCGGGCGCAGTCGGCCTGCAGCCCGTGCGCGTCCGTCACATCGGGATAGGGTGAGTCGATCACCGGGATGCCGGCCAGCGCACCGGCATGCACGACACGCGAGCGGGCATAGAGCAGCGGCTCCCACGCCATGTCGCAGCCCAGCGCCGTGGACAGGTCGAAGCCGCCGAAGAAGAGGGCCTTCAGCCGCGTGTGGGCCTGCGCGATGCGCACGCAGTGCTCCAGGCCCTTGGCCGTCTCGATGATGGCGTAGAGGTCGACCTGCGACCCGGACGCGTCGATGAAGTCACCCGCTGCGCGGACCTCCTCGGGGTCGTCCACCTTGGGCAGCATCACGCCGCCCAAGGCGTGTGCCTCGGCCAGCAGCACACGCAGGTCTTCCGGGCCGTCCGGGTCGGGCAGGGCGTTGATGCGCGCCACGAGCTGCACGCCCGGCGGCACGCGCCGGTCGGCCACCGCGCTGAGCAGCGCCGCACGCGCCTCTGCCTTGCGGTCGGGCGGAACCGCGTCCTCCAGGTCGATGCAGGCGAGGTCGGCGCCGCTGGCCAGCGTGGCGTCCAGCCCCTCCAGGGCCAGCGCACCCACGAAGAGCGTGGCGCGGCGCAGTTGCACGGCGCGCGTCACAGCGGCTGGTCCGCCTTGAGCATGTTGTCGTAGTTGACCTTCTCGTGGACTTCCACGGGGTCACCTCCGGCACGGATGGCTGCGATCACGCGCTCCTCGGTGGCCTTGACCTTCTGGGCGATGGCCAGCGCCTCCTCGATCCGCTCCATCGGGACGATCACCGTGCCGTTCATGTCGGCCAGGATCAGGTCGCCCGGCCGCACGCGCACGCCCCCGAGCTTGACCTCGATGCCGTAGCCGGCGCACGAGGAGCGGCCGCGCACCGATTTCTGGTCGATCCCGCGTGCATAGACAGGCAGGCCGTACTGGACGTACTCGTCCACGTCGCGCACCACGCCGTCGGTCACGGCGCCGGCCAGGCCCAGGTGCTTGGCCGTGGCCCCGGCCACGCCGCCCACCGAGTTGGTCAGGGGGTTCTCCGAGGCGTCCACCACGAGCACGGCGCCGGCACCGCCGCGCATGATCGCGCGCAGCGTGCCCGACACCGTCGACTCGCTGCCCTGGCCGGCTGGCACCAGCTTGAGCGTGGCCGCGGGCCCGACGATCCTCGGGCAGCCGGGGTAGATCGGCAGGATGCTCGAGGGCTGGCCCTGGATGCCCAAGCGGTCCAGCGCGTCCGAGACGTTCGAGGCGTTGACGTTGAGGTACTGGCTGATGATGCGCGAATCGATGGCGGCCATGCGGCTCTCCTTTGGTCGGCGAATCCTATGCTGGCGTTTGGATCAAAGCGAGCTAATATTGCTTGACTCATGCTCAAGCAATGCTTATGAAATCCCGAAACCTCGACATGGACGTGCTGCGTTCGCTCGTGGCCTTCACCGACCACGGCACGCTGGCCGAGGCGGGCGACCGCGTCGGGCGCACGCAGGCGGCGCTGTCGCTGCAGATGCGCAGGCTCGAGGAGCAGGTGGGCCAGGCCCTCTTCAGCCGCGACGGGCGCCGCCTGGAGATCACCGAGGCCGGCCACGTCCTCGTGGGCTACGCGCGGCGCATCCTGGCCCTCAACGACGAGGCGCAGCAGGCCGTGCGCGCCACGGGCGTGTCGGGCCAGTTGCGCTTCGGTGCCTCGCAGGATTTCGGCGAAGCGTGGCTGCCGCCGGTGCTGGCGCAGTTCCGCAAGGCCCACCCCTCGGTGGCGCTCGAGATCCGGGTCGACGGCGGCACGCGGCTCGTGGGCGCCGTGGAGGCCGGCGAGATCGACATGGCGCTTGCCCTCGGCCTGGGCGACCGGTCCGATGCGGTGGCCATCGGCCACTTGCCGCTGGTGTGGGTCGCGCACCGCGACTTCCGCTGGACCCGTGACGAGCCTCTGCCGCTCGTGCTCTTCACCGCGCCTTGCCGCTTTCGCAACAAGGGCGTGGCGGCGCTGGACGCGGCCGGCATTCCGTGGACGGTGGCCCTCACGAGCCCGGGGCTGCACGGCGTGTGGGCGGCCGTGAACGCGGGCCTGGGCGTGACGGTGCGCACGCCCGAGGGCCTGCTGCCGGGCCTGGAGGTCGCCGACCGGCGCCTGGGCCTGCCGGACCTGGGCAACGTGGACGTCTCGCTGCACGTGGGCCGAGGCCGCCTGGCCGTGCCGGCCGTGGCGAGCCTGGCAGACCTGCTGCGCGAGCGCCTGGCCAAGCGCATCCTGGAGCTCGAGGCGCACACGCCTGCTGCGGCGCTGGCCCGGCGCGGGCGCAAGCGTTTCGGCGTGAGGCCGGTGTCCCAGCTCGCAGCCAGCCTGTGAGGCGTCGTTGACGCACCGGGCCGAGGCGCCAGGCCTGCCTCGCGCCCGCTGCGGCGCAGCGCCTCAGACGAACCGGAACCCGAACCGCCCGAGCGGGCCGTAGTCGGCGTCGAAGACGTCCCCAGCCCGCGCCGCCACCGGGCGCGTGAAGGATCCTGCCAGCACGATCTGCCCGGCCTTGAGCTTCTCCCCCCAGGGCGCGAGTTTCATGGCCAGCCACGCCACGCCGATGGCCGGGTGGCCCTGCACGCCGGCGGCCAGGCCGGTTTCCTCGACCACGCCGTTGCAGCGCAGCGCCGCCCCGCACCAGGGCAGGTCGACGTCACGAGGCTTCACGCGCGTGCCGCCCAGGATGATGCCGGCGTTGGCGGCGTTGTCGCTGATGGTGTCCTGGACCTTGCGCATCACCTTCGTGTGGCGGTCGAACTGCTCGATGCGGGCATCGATGATCTCGATGGCCGGCGTCACGCAGTCGGTGGCCGCGAGGACGTCTTCGACCGTGACGTCATGGCCCGAGAGGTCGCGCGCGAGGATGAAGGCGAGCTCCACCTCCACGCGCGGGGCGATGAAGCGGTCGGCGGGGATGTCGCCGGGCTCGAAGAGCATGTCGTCCAGCAGCGTGCCGTAGTCGGGCTCGCTGATCTGGCTGGCCTGCTGCATCGCGCGCGAGGTCAGGCCGATCTTGTGGCCGATGACGCGGCGGCCCTCGCCGAGCTTGAGCGCCACCCAGGCGCGCGAGATGGCGTAGCCGTCCTCGATGCTCATGCCCGGGAAGCGGCGGGAGAAGTGCTCCACCTGCGCGCGCGAGCGCTCGCTTTCGTGCAGCTCGCGTGCGAGGGTGTCGATGAGGGTGGGGTCCAGCGGCATGGAGGGCAGTTCGAGCGTGCGACGCATGCGATCGTAGACCGCGCGCAAGCGGACTTCTCGCATACTGATCCCCGAGATCGTCGCCCTCCCGCATGCTGCACGTCCACTTCTCCAACCGTTGCGAGCTCCTGGCGCAGCGGCTGCTGGCCGAGCTCGACGCACCTGCGGGCAGCCCGTTTGCGGCCGAACAGGTCATCGTGCCGAGCGCGGCGGTGCGGCGCTGGCTGACGCTGCAGGTCGCCGACGCGCGCGGGATCTGCGCCAACGTGGAGTTCGACTACCTCGCGCGCTGGCTGTGGAGGCAGACGAGCCGGCTGCTGCCCGGCATGGCGCCCGGTTCGCCCTGGGCCAGCGACGTCATGGCCTGGCGGATCCACGCGGCCCTGGGCGATGCCGGGTTTTGCGAGGCACACCCGCGGCTGGCCACCTACCTGCGCGAGGCCGACGAGGTGATGCGCTACCAGCTGGCGCTTCGAATCGCCGACGTGCTGGACCAGTACCTGGCCTACCGCCCGGAGTGGCTGCAGGCCTGGGCCCAGGGCGTGCCCGCCCAGACGGGGGCCACCTCGGACACCCAGCTCGAGGATGCCCGCTGGCAGGCTGCGCTCTGGCGCCGCCTGGCCGCGCAGCTGGGTGCGCCCGCCCTGGCCTTTGGCTGGGCGGGCATCCATGCGCTGGAGCGTCTGGAGCCGCAGCAGGCCCGTGCTGCCGGGCTGCCGGCTGCAGCGCACGTCTTTGCGCTGCCGGCGATGCCCGCCCACCACCTCGCCTGGCTGCAGCGCATCGCCCGCCTGACGCAGGTGCACGTCTACGCCCTCAACCCCTGCCAGGCCTACTGGTTCGACGTGGTGGAGGGCCGCCGCCTGAGCCGCCTGGCCGCCCAGGGGCGGGCCGAGCACCTGGAGGAGGGCAACCGGCTGCTGGCTGCCTGGGGCCGCCAGGCGCAGGCGCAGCTGCACGGCCTGGTCGATGCCGCCGGGCCCGATACGCTCGACGACGAGCACTTCCTGCCCAACGAGGCCGACACGCTCCTGGCCCGGGTGCAGAACGCCATCCTCGAGCTGGCTCCGATCGAGCCGGGCTCGGTGCGGATGTCCGACGACGACCGCAGCATCGAGGTCCGCGTGTGCCACTCCATGACGCGCGAGCTCGAGGTGCTGCACGACCACCTGCTCGGCCTGCTGGCCAGCGGTGCGGTGCAGCACCCCTCGCAGGTGCTCGTGACCACCCCAGACCTGGACGCCGCGGCACCGCTGATCGATGCGGTCTTCGGCACCGCGCCGCCCGGGCGGCGCATCCCCTATGTCGTCTCGGGCCGTGCGCGCAGCAGCGTGAATGTGCCCGCCCGCACGCTCCTGCAGCTGCTCGCGCTGGCGCAGTCGCGCCTGGCCGCCAGCGAGGTGTTCGCGCTGCTGCAGCAAGACATCGTCGCGCGCCGCTTCGGCCTGGATGCCGATGCGCTGGAGCAGCTGCGCGAGTGGGTGGTGGAATCGGGCGCACGCTGGGGGCTCGATGCCGCGCACCGCGCCAGCCTCGACCTGCCGGCCAGCACGCAGCACACCTGGTCCGACGCGCTGCAGCGCCTCTACCTGGGCTACGCGCTGCCCACGCAGGCCGCCGATCCCTTTGCCGAGCTGCTGCCCGCGGGTGACGCGGAAGGCTCCGAAGCGCTGGCCCTGGGAGCCCTGTGGCAGTTCGTCGAGGGGCTGAGCCGCCTGCACGCGCAGCTGCGAACGGCCCGCCCCGCGCAGCAGTGGTGCGAGCTGATCCTCGGGGCGATCGACGATTTCATGCTTGCGCAGGGCGACGAGCGGGATGACCAGCGCGAGCTCGTGGCGGCCGTGCGCGAACTCGCCGAGGCGATGGAGCAAGGCGGGCTGGGGCAGCCCGACGCGCCGCTGCTGCCCGTGGCGGTCGTGCGCGCGGCGCTTGAGCGCCAGCTCGACGACCCGGCCCGCGGCGGCGTGCCCACCGGAGGGGTCACCTTCACCTCGATGAGCAGCCTGCGTGGCCTGCCCTTCCAGGTGGTGTGCGTGATCGGCCTGAACGACCGTGCCTTTCCCGGCGCGCAGCGCCCGCCCGAGTTCGACCTGATTGCCCTGCGCCCCAGGGCAGGCGATCGGCAGCGCCGCAGCGACGACCGCAACGTCTTCCTGGACCTGCTGCTGGCCGCCCGCGGCAGCCTCTACCTGAGCTACACCGGGCGCAGCGTGCGCGACAACGCGCGCCTGGTGCCTTCGGTGCTGGTGTCCGAGCTGCTCGACGAACTGGTCCCGGCCCTTGCCGATGACCCGGCCAGCTCGGCCAGCCGCGAACAGGCGCGCCGGCGACTCGTCGTCGAGCACCCGCTGCAGCCCTTCGCGCGCGAGGCCTTCGAGGCGGGGAGCGACCCGCGCCTGCGCAGCTTCAACCAGGAGATGGCCCAGGCGCTGCGGGGCAGTCTTCGCGCGGCGTTCACGGCTGCTGCGGGGCCGCTGACCCGAGACGTCGACGGCCCATTGGCCGGCGACGCTGGCCTGCAGGGTGTCGAGGCAGGCGAGGGCGACGAGGGCGACGAGGGCGACCCGGACGGGTTCCACAATGACGCGCCGCCCTTCCTCGTCGCGCCGCTGGCGCCTCCCGGCCCGGCCTGGCGGGAGCTCACGATCGCAAACCTCACGCGGTTCTTTCGCAACCCCGCGCGCTACTGGCTCGAAAGACGCCTGGACGTCCACCTGGAGCGCAGCGAGCGCGACCTCGAGGATGACGAGCCCTTCGTGCTGGACGGCCTGGGGCGCAGCCGCCTGGCTGATCGGCTGCTCGGGCCGTTGCTCGAGGGCGCGCCGGTGCAGGCCGTGCGCCGGCTCGCCCAGGCGGGCCGCGAACTGCCTGCCGGGTCCCTGGGCCAGCGGCTGCTGGAGCTCGAACTCGATGCGCTGGCCCGGTTCGCGCAGGTCGTGCGCGCGCACACCGCCACGCCTTGCCTGCCCCCGCTCACCTTCGAACTCGACTTCGAGCTGCAGGGCCAGCACTGGAGGCTCGCGGGAAGCCTGGCTGACCTGCGCCCGCAGGGCCTCGTGCGCTGGCGCTACCGGGCGCTGCGTGGCGACGACGTGGTGGGGGCCTGGCTCGCGCACCTGGTGCTGTGCCAGCTGCAACCCGTCGATGTGACCCCGCGCACCCTGTGGCTGTCCCAGGGCGAGTCGCTGGACCTCGCACCGGTGCCCGATCCGCGCAGGCTCCTGGAGGAGCTCATCGGCCTGTACCGGCGCGGCCTGTGCGAGCCGCTGGAGTTCTTCCCCAAGGCCGCGTGGGCGCTGGTGGGCCAGGGGCAGTCGCCCCGGGAAGTGCGGGCGGGCTGGAAGCCCGACCCGGACAAGCCGTGGCGCGAAGGTGGCGATGCCGCCTGCGAACTCGCCTTCCGCGGCCGCCCGGACCCGCTGGCGGGCGAGTTCGAGGCGCTCGCCCGGCGCGTCTTCGGGCCGGTTCGCGAGTCGATGGGCGCCGCGCCCGGCGAGGGAGCCTGAGGCGATGGACGCACCGCACCTGGACGTCTTCGACTGCGAGCTCGAGGGCACCACCCTCATCGAGGCCTCCGCGGGCACGGGCAAGACGTGGAACATCTGCGGCCTGTTCCTGCGGCTGCTGCTCGAGCGCGGGCTCGAGGTGCGGCAGATCCTCGTCGTCACCTTCACCCACGCCGCGACGGCGGAGCTCAAGGACCGCATCCGCGAGCGCCTCACCGAGATGCTCGCGGTGCTCCAAGGCGCGGGGCCACCGGGCGCGGATCCCTTCGCTGCCCGGCTGCTGGCCGCGCTGCGCGAGCGCGCCGGCCTGCGCGACGACGAGATGGCCGCGCGGCTGGAGGCGGCGCTGCGCAACTTCGACGAGGCGTCCATCTTCACGATCCATGCCTTTTGCGAGCGCGCACTGGCCGACAGCCCTTTTGCCTGCGGCCTGCCGATGAAAACCGAGCTGCTCGCCGATGCCAGCGGCTTGCGCCTGCAGGTGGTGCGCGACTTCTGGCGCACGCACGTGGCGGGCGACCGGCTGCCCGCGGTACTGGGCACCTACCTGAGCGCCAACGACGACAGCCCCGAGAAGTGGGACAGGCAGCTCAAGCATCGGCTGGGCAAGCCGCTGTCCACGCTCGTGTGGCCGCAGCAGGTGGACGAAGCCGACGACCTCGATCTCGATGCGCTCGCGCAGGCGCATGCCGCGGCGCGCCAGACCTGGCGCGAGCAGCGCCCCGACATCCTCGCCTGCGTGATGGAGGCCCGCGAGCGGCTGGCGCAGGGCTCCTACAAGGAAGCCGCGGTTCGGACCGCCCTGTCGAGCTGGGACGCGCAGCTGGCCAGCGCCGACCCCCTGGCCGCCCCCAAGGGCCTGGACAAGCTCGATCTGCTCACCACCAGCAGGCTCCAGCCCCGCAAGGGCCAGCGTCCGGTTCAGCCGCACCCCTTCTTCGAGCAGGCGCAAGGCTTGCTGGAGCAGCTCGACCGGGCCCGCCAGGGCCTGAAGGCGGCGCGCCTGCGCCTGCTGCGCCGGCTGCTCGAGCAGGGGCCGCACAGCCTGCGCGAGCTCAAGCGCGGGCGACGCGTCATCAGCTTCGACGACATGCTCTCCAACCTGCACGAGGCGCTCACCGGCGGGCACCAGCCGTGGCTGGCCGAGGCGCTGCGAGAGCGTTTCCCGGCGGCGCTGATCGACGAATTCCAGGACACCGACCCGCAGCAGTTCGCGATCTTCCAGGCCATCTACGGCGGGGGCCGCAGCCCGCTCTTCCTCGTGGGAGACCCGAAGCAGGCGATCTACGGCTTTCGCAGCGCCGACCTCCATACCTACCTGCAGGCGCGCGGGCAGGCGCAGGCCGAGTACACGCTCGCTGCGAACCAACGCTCCTCGCGCGAGCTCCTGGCCGCGCTCAACGGGCTCTACTCGCGCAACCCCCAGGCCTTCGTCCTGCCCGGGCTCGCCTACCAGGTCGTCGCCTTCGGCGACAAGCCGCGCAAGGCCTGGCACGACACCTCGGCCCTGCGGGCACCGCTGCAGCTGTGGGAGCTGCCCAGCGACGAGCAAGGCGAGCCGCTGCTCAAGGCGCGCGCCCGCCAGGCCGTCCTCGAAGCCTGCGCCGGCGAGATTGCGCGGCTGCTGGACGGCTCCGCCCGGGGCGCGGTGCGCGTGGGCGAGCGACCGCTGGCCGGTGGCGACATCGCCGTGCTCGTGCGCACCCACGCACAAGGCGCGCAGGTGCGCCAGGCGCTTGCCGACCGGGGCGTGGCGAGCGTGGAGCTGTCGCAGGCGAGCATCTTCGACAGCCCGGACGCCCGCGAGCTCGAGCGCGTGCTGGCGGCGGTGCTGGAGCCCGCGCGTGGCAGGCTGCTGCGCGCCGCGCTGGCCACCGCGCTGCTGGGCTGCGACGCGCAGGCCCTGGAGGCCCTGGCGGCCGACGAGGGCGCGACGCTCGAGATCGTCTCGCGCTTCACCGCGTACCGCGAGACGTGGGAGCAACGGGGCGTGGGCACGATGCTGCGCGCGCTGATGGAGGGCGAGGGCGTGCACGCACGGCTGCTGGCGCGCGCAGATGGCGAGCGCCGCATGACCAACCTGCGCCATCTGTTGGAGATGCTGCACCAGGCCTGCGAGGCCCACCCGGCACCCGAACTGCTGCTGCGCTGGCTGCGCGAGCAGGGCGCAGCGGGCGCGGCCGACGAGTCGGCGCAGTTGCGCCTGGAGTCCGACCGCAACCTGGTGCAGGTCGTGACCATCCACAAGTGCAAGGGCCTGGAGTACCCGGTCGTGTTCTGCCCGTTCCTGTGGGACGGCCGCGCGAGCGATCCCCCCAAGGGCCTGTCATCCCGGGAGTACCACGACGGGCAGGGCCGGCCCGTCATCGACTTCCGGGACGAGCTGCCCGCGGCCGTGGGCGAAGCGATCCGCCTGGAGCGCGACGCCGAGCAGATGCGCCTCATCTACGTGGCGCTGACGCGCGCCGTGCACCGCTGCTACCTCGTGGTGGGGCCCTACCGCCAGAGGCACGGCCGCAGCGTGAGCACCACCGAGAGCGCGCGCGGGCCGCTGAACTTCCTGGCCGCTGGCGGCGGCTGCGCGCCCGGCGCCTGGAAGGACAACACACTCGACGCGGCAGCCATCCGCCGCGCCTGGGCCTCCTTCGCCCAGGCCCACCCCGGCAGCGTCGGCCTGGAGCCCTTGCCTGGCGGCCCCTGGCCGCGCCTGGCCCAGGCGGGCGCGGCGGCGCAGGGCCTGGCCGCCCTGCCGGCTCCGGCGCAGATCCCGAGTGCCTGGTGGATCGGCAGCTACAGCGGCTTGCTGCAGGGCGCGCGCCACGAGGCCGCGGCGGTCGACCACGACGGGCGCACCGAGCTTCCTGAAGCCGGGCAAGCGCGCGAGGCTGCGGCCTGGCCCGAGGACGACATCCTCGGTTTCCCCCGCGGCGCCCGGGCCGGCGAGTGCCTGCACGCCGTCTTCGAGCGGGTGGACTTCACCGATCGCCGCACCTGGCCAGCTGCCATCGCGTCGGCCCTGCGCGACCACCCGCAGGGGCCGCTGCGGCCCGGCCAGGGCGAGGCCCTGCCGCGCATGCTGGCCGGCATGCTCGAGGACGTGCTGGCCACGCCCCTGCCCGGGGGCATCACGCTGGGCGCCGTCACGCCCGCCAGGCGCCTGGTGGAGCTCGAATTCAACCTGCCGGCGCGTGAACTGAGGGCGGGCTCGCTGATGGCCCTGCTGAGCCGTCACGGCTATCCCGCACCCGCGCTCACCTTCGGGACCCTGGACGGCTACCTCAAGGGCTTCATCGACCTGGTCTTCGAGCACGAGGGGCGCTTCCACATCCTCGACTGGAAGTCCAACCACCTGGGTGCGCGCCCGGCCGACTATGCCGCCGCGCAGGTGGAGCAGGCGATGGGCACGCATGGTTACCACCTGCAGTACCTGCTCTACACGGTGGCGCTGCATCGCTACCTGCAGCACCGCCTGCCGGGCTACCGCTACGACACGCACTTCGGAGGTGTCCTGTACCTCTTCGTGCGAGGCGTGCGCCCCGGTTGGAAGGATGCGCAGGGGCAGCCCACCGGCATCCACTTCGACCGCCCGCGTCAGGACCTCGTCGAGCAGCTTGCGGCGTGGTGCAGGCCTTGCGCGGCCAAGGGGGAGGCGGCGTGATGGGTCGCCCCGATTCCGGCTTCGCACCCGAGGCCGCGGCAGCCGAGCCCGCCTCCGCAGCCGATCACCTGGCGCGGGGCTTCGCGGCCCAGGTCGAGGCGTGGTGCGCGCGCCAGGGCGCCGACGCCGCCACCCGGCGCGTGGCGGCCCTGGCTGCCCGGGCCGTGAGCCTGGCCACGAGCCAGGGCCACGTGTGCCTGGCCCTGCGCGAGCTGGCCCCCGCACTGGCCGGGTTCGAGGCCCTCGTGCAGGATCGCCTGGCCCTGCGCGCCACGCTGGTCGCCTCAGGGGTGGTGGGCACCCCCGGCCAGGATGGCGCATGGCCCCTCATCCTGGACGGCGAGGATCGCCTCTACCTGCATCGCTACTTCGACTTCGAGCGCCGGCTCGCCAGGCGGCTGGTGCGCGCTGCCAGCATCCAGTCTGCGGCGCCGCTGCTGCTCGACGAGCCTGTGCGGCGGATGCTCGGCGAGCTCTTTCGCGCCAACGAGGCGCGCCTGGGCGGACGTGTCGACTGGCAGAAGATCGCTGCGGCGATGGCCCTGCGCGGGCGCCTGACCGTCATCAGCGGCGGCCCGGGCACCGGCAAGACCACCACCGTCGTGAACCTGCTGGCCTGCCTGCTGGCGCAGGAGCCGCAGTGCCGCATCGCCCTGGCTGCGCCCACGGGCAAGGCGGCGGCGCGGATGATGCAGGCCATCGGCGACCGCGCCACCCACCTGCCGGCCGAGCTGCGGGCGCGGCTGCCGGCCGAGGCCTACACCGTGCACCGGTTGCTCGGCGCCACACCGGCCAGGCAGCGCTTCGAGCACCACGCCGGCAACCCGCTGGCCATCGACGTGCTGGTGGTCGACGAGGCCTCGATGCTCGGCCTGGCGCTGGCCACGCGGCTTCTGGAGGCCGTACCCGAGTCGGCGCGCATCATCCTGCTGGGCGACAAGGACCAGCTGTGTGCGGTCGAGTCCGGGGCGGTGTTTGCCGAACTCAGCGCCGACCCCGGGCTCAGTCCGGCCTGTCGGGCCGCCCTGGCCGAGGTCTGTGCGCGCGCTCCTGGGGAAGTGCAGCCGCCGCAGCCCGAGCGGGAGAGCCCGTTGCGGGATGCGACGGTGTGGTTCACGCAGAACTTCCGCTTCGAGCCCGACTCCGGCATCGGGCGCCTGGCGTCGTACATCAACGGCGCGCGCAGTGCCGAGGCCGCCCTGTGGCTCAGCCGTGCGCAGGACGAGTCGGTGCGCTGGATCGAAGACGGCGCCAGCCGACCCACTGCGGCCACGCTGCAGCGGATGCACGATGGCTACGGCCCCTATCTCCAGGCCGTGCTGCGTGACCCGCGTGACCCGCTTGCGGCCAGCCGGGCCTTTGGCGCCTTCCGGGTGCTGTGTGCCGTCCACGAGGGCCCGCGCGGCACGCTCGAACTCAATGACCGGATGGTTCGGCAGGCCCGCCGGCTGCTGGCGCCGGTGCGGCCGCAGCAGGCCGGCCAGGCCGATGAGGCCGCAGGCTCGCCGTGGTTCGTCGGCCGCCCCGTGATGGTGCTGCGCAACGACTACGTGCTCAAGCTCTACAACGGGGACGTGGGCATCGCCCTGCTCGACGACGGCGGCCGGCTGATGGTGGCCTTCCCCGACCCCGGCGGGGGCTTCCGGTGGATCGCGCCCGTGCGCCTGCCCGAGCACCAGGACGCCTTCGCGCTCACGATCCACAAGTCCCAGGGCTCCGAGTTCGAGGAGGTGCTCGTGCTGCTGCCGCATGCGCAGGGCCCGGTGCTCACGCGCGAGCTCCTCTACACCGCGGTCACGCGCGCCTCCAGGCGGGTCACGCTGGCCTGCGGGGCGGGTGTCCTGGCCGGCACCATCCAGGCCTGCGTCGAGCGACACACGGGGCTGCTGGCCAGGCTGCGGGAGGCGCTCACGCCACAGGCGTCGGCACCCACGCCGGGGCAGCTCCCCGAGCCCGGGATGCGTCCTACTCGTCCTGGGGAATCTTCGTGACGACCCAGCCGGCCACGCAGATCAGCAGGATGGCGCCGCTCTCGTACAGCAGCACCGAGGGGTCCGTGTCCTTGCCCTGCAGGATGATCAGCCGTGACAGCGCCGTCACGGCGATGAACAGCGGAATCGCGATCGGGATGCGCCGGCTGCTGTAGAAGGCGCCCAGCATGCCCAGCACCTCCGCGTAGATGAACATGAGCAGCAGGTCCTTCAGCTCGACCTTGCGGTTCTCCACCAGCAGCATCACCTCCTGACCCATCGCCACCACGGTGAACATGGCGATCAGCCCGAGGAAGATCTTCTCGGTGATCTCGATGGCGCGCTTGACGTCCATGGGTGTCCTTTCGCAGGCGTCGGGCGAAGCGGCGATCGTACCCACCTCGGGGCCGTGTCCGGGGAAGTCCGACCAACCGTACGGTCGCCCAGGTCGGCTGCCGAGCCGCCTGGCACCGACGATCACGGGATGGCCACGACAGCCCGGCGCGGCTAAGCTTCCATCACAGGCCGACCGCCAGGCGAGTCGGCCATGGGAGTCATGAATGCACAGCGGTGATGAGGTCCTGCAGCGGCGGCGGTTGCGCAGCCCTGGGTGGCTGGCGGCCTGTGTGGGTTGCGCGCTGCTGCTGGGGGCTTGCGGCGGCGGGGGCTCCGGGGGCGAGTCGGTGGTGCCTCCGCCGGTGTCGGTGAACACGGCGCCGGTGGCCCAGGCTGGAGCCTTCCAGAGCGTGACCGTGGGCACCGCCGTGACGCTAGATGGCAGCGCCAGCACGGACGCCGACGGCGACCCGCTCACCTACGCCTGGACCCTGACCACCCGGCCCGTCGGAAGTGCTGCCATGCTGACTGCGCAGGCCACGCCACGTCCGTCCTTCACGGCCGATGTGGAGGGAACCTACGTGGCCGCGCTCGTGGTGAGCGACGGCCGGGCCGTGAGTGCATCTGCCACGGTCAGCATCGCGGCAGCCTCGGGCAATGCGGCGCCGGTGGCGCGGGCCGGCGCGAACCAGAGCTTGGCGGTGGGCAGCACCGTGACGCTGGACGGCTCGACGAGTTCGGACGCCAACGGCGACGCGCTCACCTACCGCTGGATCCTCAGCACGCGCCCGGCTGGCAGTGCTGCGGCGCTCAGCGGCGCCACCTCTCCCCGTCCGGCCTTCACGGCGGATCTGGCAGGCAACTACGTGGCCACGCTCGTCGTCAACGACGGCCAGGTCGACAGCGCGCCGGCCACCGTCCTCATCGTCGTGGCCGCCGCCAACGTGCGGCCCGTGGCCGACGCCGGACCGAGCCAGAACGTGCTCGTGGGCGGTCTCGTGGTGCTCGATGGGTCGGCCAGCCGCGACGACAACCCGAGCGACACGCTCACCTACCGTTGGGCCCTGACGACCCGCCCGACCGGGAGTGCAGCTGCCCTCGGCGGTGCGGGAAGCGCCCGCCCGAGCTTCGCCGCCGACGTGGCGGGCTTCTACGTCGCCACGCTCATCGTCAGCGACGGCCGGCTCGACAGCGAGCCTGCCACCACCGTCATCTCGGCGGCCACGGGCAATGTGGCGCCGGTGGCCCATGCGGGTCGGGCCCAGAGCGTCGTGACGGGCCAGGCAGTGACGCTGGACGGCACGCAGAGCACGGATGCCAACGGCGACGCCCTGGCCTATGGCTGGACGCTCACGACGCGCCCATTCGGCAGCAACGCCACGCTGAACGCGCCCACGGCTGCACGGCCCACCTTCACGGCCGACCGGGACGGCATCTACGTCGCCACGCTCGTGGTCACGGATGGCAAGCTCAGCAGCGACCCGGCCACGGTCACGGTCACGGCAGGTCCGGCCAACGTGTCGCCGGTGGCACAGGCCGGACCGAGCCAGACGGTCTACGCCGGCAGCGTGGTCACGCTGGACGGATCGGGCAGCACCGATGCCAACGGCGACCCGCTGTCGTACGCGTGGACGCTGCTGAGCCGGCCAGCGGGTAGCGTGGCTGCGCTGAGCTCGCCTTCCGCAGTGCGGCCCACCTTCGTCGCGGACAAGGAGGGCTCGTACGTCATCACCCTGTATGTCAACGACGGAAGGGCCTCCAGCACCGGCGTGGCCGTCGTCGTCACGGTGATCCCAGCCGGGGCGCCGCAGATCGTCCTGAGTGTTCCCGAACCGATCGTGGACGTGGTCCGTCTCTCCCTCGACAAGGCCGTCTCGGGAACGGTGACCTGGTTCGTGAACCAGCAGCAGGTCGGCACTGGCGAGTCCTACACCTGGGACACGCGATCGCTCGTGAACGGCACCTACCTGGTGGTGGCGCGCATCCAGTCCAGCCCGGAGTCGGCGTACGAGGCGCGCCGGTCCGTCAACGTGCTGGGCTCGCAGATCAAGATCACCACGTCCGTCTCCGGGACGACGGGTACCGTGGCCGTCCTCGCGGTGCCCAGTTCCCCCTACGGCATCGTGCAGGTGTCGGCCTCCTTCGACGGCGTGCCGGCGGGCAGCCTCAGCGAGCCCAACGCCTGCGCCTCCCGGTTCGGGTGCACGGTGAACAACGCCTACCGCTTCAACGTGGATGCGGCGGCGGCAAAGTCCGGCAACCACACGATGGTCTTCACCGTCACCGACGGCAGCGGCTCCACGCAGACGGTGAGCGTGCCGGTGCCGATCTCCAACCCGCCGACGCTGAGCCTGAGCGCTCCGTTCGACGGCGCCTTCGTCTACGGAAACCTGCAGCTCGCGGGCACCGCCTCGACTGACAAGGGCGGTGCCGTGATGGTGACGGCGCGCCTGGGGCCGCTGCAGATCCTGCAGACCATGAGCTCGCCCTTTGCGGTGAACTACGACCTCAGCAGCGTGCCCGCCGGCACCTACACCCTGACGGTGCGCGCCACCGACAACGGCAACCTCGTGAGCACGCTGGACCGCACGGTGGTGGTGACGGCCAACGCGTCGTTTGCCTACAGCCCGGCGTGGGTGATGCCTGCAGGCGGACAGCTGCTGGCCGCCGACGGCGCCCGGGTGCTCTACAGCCTGCCCAGCGGGACCGTGCGTCTGCGTGACCTCGATGCGTCGTCCGAAGTGACGCTGGCAGGATCGGCCACGCTTCAGTACGCAACGGACTGGCAGGTCATGGGCGACCGCGCCTACGTGCAGGCCAAGGACGGCGACTGCACGCCGTCCGGCGTTTGCGTCTATGAGTGGAGCGCCAACGGCACGCGCCGCAACCTCTCGCTGCTGGACCCTCATGCCGGTTCCGCCAACCAGGAGAACCCGGTCGCGCGCGACGGCTACGTGATCTGGACCAGCGGCAGCGGCGCCGGCTCGGCCGGCTACACCCTGTACGACGCAGCCCGGCAGACATTCACGAAGATCGCCCGGCCGGCTGGTGTCAACTACCTGGGCAACACCGACTACGACCTGCGCGCGGTCGGCAACGTCGTGCACTTCTGGTACTGGGGCCAGACAGGCGGGGAGGGGATGTCGTCGACCTTCGACGTCTTCCGCTGGCGCTCCGACACGGGGCAGTCCACGCGGGTGACCACAGGCGGGGTGCGCAACATCTACACGCAGGTCGATGGCGAGCGGGCGGCATGGCAGCAGACGCCGGTGGGCGGCAATGCCAACAACACCTTCGTCCTGCAGAGCCAGCCGCTCACCGGAGGCGTCACCACGACGTGGTCCACCTCGGCCACGTCCGTGCGGCTGCGCGACGGGCTGCTCGCCTGGGTCGAGGCGGGCGCGGGTGGTGTGCAGACCATCAAGGCAGCCACGACGGGCAGCGTCTACACGCTCTCGAACCTGAACACCTCCGCCTTGCTGGCGGTGGGCGGCGGCCAGGTGGCCTACGTCCACCAGAACAAGGTCTACACCTTCGAGGCCGCCACCGGGCAGAGCAGGATGCGGGTGGACGCGCTGCCCGTGGGCAGCGTCTTCATCACGGCAGGCTCGCTCGTCTTCACGATCGGCTCGTCGGTGTATCGGGTGACGCTGTAACGGCTGATGGTGCTGTCACCTCGCCGCTGCTGGCGAGCCGCTGCACCTGGCTCAGCCCGGCTCGCCCGGCTGCTGCCCCCGCAGGATGCGCGCGCTCTCCTGGGCCGCCGCCTCGTTGAGGTGCAGCCCGCGCGAGCCGGCAAGCTTGCGCTGCAGGTGCTCGGCCACCGTGATGGGCGCGTGCCTGGCCCCAGGCTCGTCCAGGCAGGTGGGCAGGGTGTCGATCACCGCATCGGCGTTGCCGTCGTGGAAGTAGGCCGCCGAGCGGCGCCGGATCACGCGGCCCTGCGCATCCAGGGGCGGCGGCACCCGGTGCAGGCTGGAGGTCCAGCGCCCGCCCGTCCAGCGCGCCATCAGGTCCCCCAGGTTGACCATCAGCGCCCCGTGCTGCGGCGTCGCATCGATCCAGGCGCCGTCGGGCGTCTGCACCTGCAGGCCCGGTGACACCGGATCGGCCCACAGCACGGTGACGATGCCGTAGTCGGTGTGCGCACCCATGCCCATCTGGTCGGGCTCCACGCGCGTGACGCCCTCGGGCATCGCGTAGTGGTTCAGGCGCAGCACGTCGATGGAGTGGTCCTCGTAGGGCTCGAAGTAGCCTGCGGGCAGCCCCAGCGACACCGCAAAGAGCCGTGTGAGGCGCCGCGCCAGGCGGCCCGCCTCGTCGAACCAGGCCTGTACCGCCTCCCGAAAGCCCGGCGCATCGGCCGGCCAGATGTTTTCGGCGTAGGTCTGGGCGTCGAGCGCCAGGTGCGGAAAGTCGCTGCAGGCGGCTCCGACGTTGAAGGCCTCGAAGAGGTCGGCCGCCGAGGCCACGCCCGCGCTGTAGCTCAGCCGCTCCGACAGCGGGCTCGTGTAGCCCCGGTTGATGGCCGGTGAAGGCGCGCGCCAGCGCTGCTTGGCCGCCAGCGGCTGCTGGAAGAAGCCGTCCATCGCGCGCTGCAGGCCAAGCAGGACGTGGTCGGCAATGCCGTGGCCGGTGACTTGCATGAAGCCCAGGCTGCGCGCGGCGGCGTCCACTTCGCGCGGCAGACCCGGCTTCCAGGCTGGGGCATCCGGGTCGAAGTTGGACAGGTCGATGATCGGGATCACAAGCCTTCCTCGAGGCGGGCCTGCACGCCCGCCGACACAGGACTGTAGGGCACCGAGCTGTTTCCGCAGCCGCCGCCCTGACCCTACACTGCCTCCATGAACCGACCCAACTTCCTCGTCATCCTCATCGATGACCTGCGCTTCGACGAGTTCGGCGCCGGCGGCCACCCGTACATGCTGACGCCTCACATCGACCGCCTGGCGGCCGAAGGGGCCTTGTTCGAGCGGGCCTTCCACACCACGCCGATCTGCAGCCCCAACCGCGCCAGCATCGTCACCGGCCAGTACGCGAGCCGCCACGGCATCATCGACAACGTGGCGCGTGACGCGATGAGCCACCGGCTGCCCAACTACCACCTCGAGCTGCAGCGCCTGGGCTACGAGACGGCGCACATCGGCAAGTGGCACATGGGCAACGACGGCATGCCGCGCCCGGGCTACGACTACTGGGTGAGCTACGACGGCCACGGCAGCATCCGCGACCCGCGCCTGAACCACGGCGGGCGCTACGAGCAGCACCGCGGCTACATCACCGACATCATGAACGAGCTGGCGCTGCAGTGGCTCGAGGAGCGGCCGCGCGCAGGCAAGGGCAAGGGCTCGAAGGCCCGCAAGCCCTGGTCGCTCTTCTTCGCCCACAAGGCCGTGCATCCGGATGCGGAGCAGCTGGCCGACGGCACGCTCAACATCTCCGCCCAGGGCGGCTACGTGGTGGCCGAGCGCCACCAGAAACTCTATGAGGGTGCGGTCTTCCCGCCCCGGCCCAACGTGATGACGCCCGAGGAGGCGGCGCGCCGCAAGCCGGCCTGGGCCGAGGCCTTCCAGCTGCGCGGCGGGCCCAAGGCGCAGGCCGTGCTGGGCGCGTTGCAGGCTGGCACCCAGGAGGAGATTCGAGCGCGCGCCCGCATGATGGCGCCCGTGGACGAGGGGGTCGGGCAGATCCTCGAGCTGCTGGAGCGCCGCGGCGAGCTCGACGACACCGTGATCGTCTTCCTCGGCGACAACGGTTTCTTCTTCGGCGAGCACGGCCTGCTGCCCGAGCGACGCTTCGCCTACGAGGAGGGCATCCGCTCGCCATTCCTCGTGCGCTGGCCGCGCGGCGTGCGGGCGGGCTCGCGCGTGCACCCGCTCGTGATCTGCCAGGACATCGCGCCCACCTTCATCACGCTGGCCGGAGGTAAGCCCGGGCCACAGATCCAGGGCTGCTCGCTGCTGCCGCTGCTGGCCGCACCGGGCCGCAAGCGTGTGGCCGGCTGGCGTCGCTCCTTTCTCGTCGAGTACTGGGCCGAGCAGGCCATGCCCTGGCTCGTGGGCATGAGCTACAAGGCCGTGCGCACCGACCGCTACAAGCTCATCCGCTGGATCAACCGCGCCCGTGGAGCCGAGATCGATGAGCTCTACGACCTCGAGGCCGACCCCTACGAGATGGACAACCGCATCCGCAGCCGCGCGCTCGCACCGGTGCGCGAGCGGCTGCAGCGCGAGATGCGCAAGCTGGTGGCGGACGCGCTCGGGCTGTAGCGCGGGGCGCGCAGGGCTGGGCCGTGCGCAGGCCTTCGCCGGTCGGGCGCGTCAGTCCGCCTTGGCGCCCGAGGCCTTGACGATCGGCACCCAGTGGGCCAGATCGCTTGCGATCAGCCGCGCGAAGGACGCCGGCGTGTTCGGCGGCGAAAGGTCGAAGCCCATCGGGCCGAGCTTGTCCTTGGCCTCGGCGCTGGCGAAGATGCGGTTGAAGGCCTGGTTGAGCTTGTCGACCACCGCATCGGGTGTGCCGGCCGGCGCTACGAAGCCGAACCAGGTGTTGACCTCATAGCCCTTGACGCCCTGCTCGTCGAGCGTGGGCACGCCAGGCAGCAGCGGCGAGCGCGTCAGGCTCGTCACGCCCAGCGCGCGCAGCTTGCCGTCCTTGATCTGGCTGATCACGGTGGGCGTGTTGTAGAAGCCCACCGCCACCTCGCCCGACATCACGGCCAGGATGCCGGCGGGCGCGCCCTTGTAGGGCACGTGCAGCATGTCGGCGCCGGTCTGGCGCGCGAACAGGACCCCCGAGAGGTGGTGGCTGGTGCCCGCCCCACCCGAGGAGAAGGCCACGCCACCAGGCTTGGCCTTGGCCGCAGCCACGACGTCGGCCGGCACGCGCGCAGCGCTCGTGGGCGGCACGACCATCACGTTGGAGACCCCGCCGATGAGCGAGATCGGCCGGAAGTCCTTCTGCGAGTCGTAGCCGGGCTTGGAGTAGATCGCCTGGTTGAAGACGAGCGTGCCCTGCGAGGCGAAGGTCAGCGTGTAGCCGTCCGGCGCGGCGCGTGCCACTTCCCCCATGGCCACCGTACCGCCGGCTGCAGCCTTGTTCTCGATCACCACGGGCTGGCCCAGCAGCCTGGCGAGCTGCTCGCCGGCAAAGCGCGAGACGATGTCGGCCGTGCTGCCGGCGGCCAGCGGCACGACGAGCTTGATCGGGCGGTTGGGGTAGTCCTGGGCCAGGGTGGCGGCTGGCAGCAGCAGGGTGGCCAGTGTGCACAAAGCGCCGAGGCGGGCTCGGCGGATCCCGGGAGTCGGGCGGGTCGTCATGGAGAGGGCTCCTTCGGCAATCGGTACTGCGCACCAGGATCAGTGCGAGGAACACTGCGGAGTATCGCGCGCCCCAAGCAGAGCAGGGCTCAGGTCTGGCGTCTCCAGGACCCATCCGGAAGTTCCACGTCGCGCTGGGCAGCCGCCAGCGCACGCTTCAAGTCCGGCACCCTGAAGGGGATGCAGTACGCGGGTTTCGCGCGCTCGAAGCGCCAGCTCTGCGACAGCTTACCCGCGTCCACCGGATCGAAGCCGAACGCGTCCACCAGCGCCGCGACGACCTGCAGGGCAGCGGCATCGTCGCCCGCAATGGGAAGCGCACGGCGCTGCGGATCGCCGCGGGGGCGCCCGTGTGTCTCCAAGTCCGCCTGCATGATCGCGTTGAAGGCCTTGACCACTCGGGCCCCCGCGAGCACCCGTGCCAGCATCTCGCTGGTCGTTGTCTGCAGCTTGTCGAGGGTCTCGATCTGGCCGTCGCGGTAGGGGTAGTAGTTGTTGGCGTCGACCACCACCTTGCCCACCAGCGGCTGGACGGGGATCGCCTCGCGGTTCTTGAAGGGTATTGCCACGAACACGACTTCGCCGAACGCAGCGGCTTCCTCGGCCGTGCCGGCCAGGCAGTCGAGACCGGCCGCCTTTTCGCGCAGCGATTCGGGGCCACGCGAGTTGCTGATCATGACCACATGGCCCGTCCTGACCGCGTGCGCGGCCAAGGCGCACCCGATGCGTCCGGCCCCGATGATTCCGATCTTCACGGTCCGAACACCTCAGCGCGCCGGCCCCGGCTGCGCCCAGGTCGGATCCCGCTCAGGGCCAGCGACGATGCCTGCATCGTGCAGGCGACCGATTTCCGCCCCGCTCAGGCCAAGCACCTGGTGCAGCACGGCGTCTGTGTCGGCGCCGAGCAGCGGAGCCGGGCGCGTGCCCTGGCGGGCCACTCCGCCCATGCGCACGGTGGCGCCTGCGGCGCGGTGCGAGCCCACCCCTGGGGTGTCGACCGGCTCGAAGACCGGGTTGGCCAGGCTCACGCGCGGGTCCGAGCGAAGGGCTTGGAGCGCCGTGCGGTACGGGCCCCAGCAGACGCGGTGGGTGTCCAGCACCGCGGCCACCTCATCCAGTGTGCGTTCCCGAAACCAGGGCTCGAGCATGGTGGCGATCTCCTCGCGCGCCTGGTAGCGCTGCGCCTCATCGGCAAGGTCGGCTCCGGTGCGCGCCTCGAGGCTGGCGATCGGCGACTCCAGGCCGCAGGCCTGGACAAGTGCGCGCCACTGCCCGCTGGAGATGCCCGCGACCATCACGCGTGCGCCGTCGCGCGTGGCGAAGTCGCGGCCGAAGGCACCGTAGATGTGATTGCCGATGGCGGGCCGGTCCTCGCCCAGCACCTCCGCCTGCGTGAGCACGCCCAGGTGCGACAGCATCGAGAAGGCCACGTCCGACAAGGCGAGCGCGAGCTCGGCGCCTTCGCCGCTCGCGCGCCGTTGCTGGCGGGCCGCCACGATGGCGAACGCTGCCTGGTAGGCGCAGGCGATGTCCCATGCGGGCAGCACGTGGTTGACCGGCTGCGAGGCGTCGCCGCCGGTGACGGAGGGGTAGCCGGTGGCGCAGTTGACGGTGTAGTCCACGGCCGTGCTGCCGTCGGCGTTGCCCTGGATGGTGCAGGTGATCACATCGGCTCGCCGCGCAGCGAGCCGCGCATGCACGAGCCACGGCACGGCAATGTTGGTCAGCAGCACGCCACCGTCCTCGCCCGGCGGGTCAGGCGCGGTCACCAGGGCCTGCACCAGCTCCCGGCCTTCGGGCCGGCGCAGATCGACGGCCACCGAGCGCTTGCCCTTGTTCAAGCCCGTCCAGTAGAGGCTGCGACCGCCGGCCGCGCGCGGCATGCGCCCGTAGTCGATGCCGCCACCGATCATGTCCACGCGGATCACGTCGGCTCCGTACTGGGCCAGCGTCAGGCCCGCCAGCGGCGCGGCGATGAAGGCCGAGCTCTCCACCACGCGCAGCCCTTGGAGCAGTCGATAGGTCATGGGCGCACCTGCTCACCTGAGGGGACGTGGCGTGCGAGGGCCTGCTCCAGCAGGCCGCGCGCGATCACCTTCAGCGCGAGCGTTTCTTCCGCCCCCTCGAAGATCGACAGCACCCGCGCATCGACGAAGTAGCGGCTGACGTCCGTCTCCTCCGCGTAACCCATGCCGCCGTGCAGCTGCAGCGCCTCGCGCGTGACCCACTCGGCGCAGCGGCAGGCGAGGAGCTTGACCAGGCTGGCCTCGATGCGCGAGCCCTCGTCCTCCATCCGGCCGGCCACCGCATAGGTGAGCCTCCGGCACGCCAGCAGGCGTGCGCCCATGCGCGCCAGCTTGGCCAGCGTCAGCGCGTAGCTGTCCAGCGGCGCGCCGAACACCTGTCGACCGGCCGTGTAGGACAACGCCGCCCGAAGCGCCCCCCACATGACCCCGCACGCCCGCCCTGCCGTCTGCAGGCGCCCGCCGACCATGCCGGCCATGGTGTAGTAGAAGCCCCGGCCCAGGCCCTGCTCCTCGCCCAGGACGCAGGCGTCAGGCACGAACAGGTCCTCGAAAGCCAGCTCGTAGGAGTGCATGCCCCGGTAGCCGATGGTCGGGATCGCCCGGCCCCTGAGGCGGCCTCCTGCAGCCGGGCGATGGTCGAAGCTGTGGCCGTCGTCGGAGGGCTTCTCCACCAGCAGGATGCTCAGTCCGCGGTAACCCGCCGACCGGTCGGGGTCGGTGCGGGCGACCACCATCAGCAGCCCGGCCTTGCCGGCGAAGGTGCACCAGGTCTTGGCGCCGTTGAGGCGCCATCCTCCCGGCACGCGCTCGGCACGCAGCGACACGCTGGCCACGTCCGAGCCGTGGTCGGGCTCCGTCATGGCAATGGCGCACAAGGGTTCGCCCCGGGCGATGCGCGGCAACCAATGCCGCTTCTGGGCCTCGGTGCCGCCGGCCAGCAGCGCCCGGCTCAGGATCTCCGGGCGCGTGATCAGGCTGCCCGCTGCACCGAGCGAGGCTTCGGACAACGCCTCGGTGACCGCGATCATCATCAGCATGTCGCCACCGTCGTCGGGTCGCGTGCCGCCATAGCGCTCGGGAATGGAGAGCCCGAACACGCCCATCTCGCGCAGCGGGTGCAGGATCGACTCCGGGACGGTCAGGTCCTGGCGGTGGATCGCCTGGGCCGCCGGAGCAACGACTTCGCGACCCAGGCGGGCGAAGCTCTCGCGCGCCATCTCCACGGCCTCGCTCGTCTGAACCCGGGCCATGTCGCCACGCGAGGCGACCACGGCCCGCCCGGCTTCGGCCAGCGCCCGTCCGCTGCCGCCTGCGAGCCGCAGGCGTGCCCACTCGGGGGAGGCCGGCAGCGCCAGCACTGCAGCCGGATCGAGCCCCTGCTCGAGGTGCAGCGCGTGCAGGCGGTCGAGGCTCGCCGTGGCCGCTTCGCAGCAGAACACCAGAGCCAGCCGCGCGTCAGCCGGGGATGCGTCGGCGTGGTTGGCGTCCAGCAGGGTCTGAGCTGCCAGCAATTCGGCGCGCGACCAGGCGAGGTCGAAGCACGCCACCTGGTGCGCGTCCAGTTGCTGTCCGTCCAGCCGCCCTTGAACCGTGCACGCACGGGCCAGGGCCAGCAGGGCGGCGTCGAAGCAGGCGTGCAGCCGCGACAGCACTGACCGGGCGTCGCCCAGGTGGGTCTCGATGTCGTGATCAGTTGGCAACGCTCTACCCTTCAATTCGCCCATCGGGCCACGGGCAGTCCTCGCACCCCGGGCCGTGCCGCAAACACGCAGCCGGCCAGCGGCTCGCGCAGCGCATCGGTGCCCTCGCGCATGCTCGTGATGAACAAGGTCTGCATCGACTCGCCCCCGAAGGCCACGCTCGTGGGCCGCGACACGGGAAGCTCCACCACGGCATCGAGCCGCCCGTGAGCGTCGTAACGGCTGATGCGCCCGGCCCCGAATTCCGCCACCCACAGGCCACCCTCGGCATCCATCGCGCAACCATCGGGTCGAGCCTGGCCGCCAGCATAGTCGACGAGCAGTTCGCGTCCTGTGGGCGTGCCGGTGTGCCTGTCGTAGTCGTAGCGCAGCACCGCACCGGGGCGCGAGTCGCAGACGTACATCGAGCACCCGTCGGGGCTCCAGGCGAGGCCGTTGGACAGCGTCAGGCCGTCGATGGCGCTGCGCTCGAGTGCGAGGCCATCCCCCTGCAGGCCGGGCTGCAGGCGGTAGACCGCTGCCACCGGGCTGCGCAGCTCACGGTCCATCGTGCCGACCCAGAAGCGGCCCTCGGGATCGCACTTTCCGTCATTGAGCCGCTCGCGCGCGAAGTCGACGCCGCTCACGACCAGCGCGCTCGGCCCGCCCGCGTCGAGGTCGAAGCGGCCCAGGCCGTTGCGGTAGCCGATCAGCAGCCCGCCCTCACGTCGCGCGACGATGCAGCCGGGCAGACCAGGCAGCGGCCAGCGTTCAATCTCCGAGCCCGAGGGCGTCGCACGCAGCAGCTCGCGCGCGAGGCAGTCCACCCAGTAGAGCACGCCACGACGCTCGTCCCACAGCGGCGCCTCTCCCAGCGCGTTGCGCGCTTCGAACAGCACTTCAGCCAGCATGGCCCTCGAGCCCGAAAACCTTCACTGCCGTGTCGTGCAGCAGCGCCTTGCGGGCTTCCGGCTTCAATCCCAGGGCATCGATTTCGGCCAGGCTCTGCGCATGCGTGACCACGGGGAAATCCGTGCCGTACAGAACCTTGCCCTTGCCGCGACTGTTGAGGAAGTGCACCAGGCTCTTGTCCCAGTACTTGGGCGAGTGCGCCGTGGTCGAGATGTAGACGTTCGGATGCTTCCACGCCATCGCGATCAGCTCCTCGCACCACGGCCAGCCGGTGTGGGCCGCCACGATCTTCAGGGTCGGGAAGTACAGCGCGATCTCGTCGAGGTAGATCGGCCGCCCGACCTCGCTGGGCATGAATTCGGCCGAGTGTCCCATCTGGATCGTCACCGGCACGTCGAGCTCGACGCACTTGGCGTAGAAGGGAAAGAAGGCCTTGTCGTCGGGCCGCAGGTTGTATCCGTAGTGGTGCAGGTGCGCGCAACTGAAGCCGTACTGCGTGACCGCGCGCTCGAGTGCGCGCACGCCTTCCATGCGGTGGTACGGGTTGATGCCGAACATCCCCTTGTAGCGCGCGGGGTCGGCACGCATCACCTGCGCGACCTCCTCGATGTCCATGTCCCAGAGCATCGACTGGGTCTTCCACGAGCGCGACTGCCACACCGGGATGAAGACCATCGACACGCCGCTCGCATCGAGAAGCTTGGCGAACTCCTCGGTCGTCCACCCACGCAGGCGGTCGTTCATGCGCCACAGGTCGAATACGTAGGCCATCTCCGGGTTGTCGCGGTAGTTCTTCTTCATCGAGGCTGGCGTGAAGAGGTTGCACCAGCTGTCTATGACGGGGTAGGCGTTCATGGGCCGGTCCTGTGGGGCTGCGGTTTCAGGATTGCGCACTGCCCAGGCCCTCCAGGAAGGCCTGCAGCCGCTCGCGGTTGCGGGGTGTCTGGTAGCACTCGCGCAGCAGCGCGATCTCCATCTCGACGTTGTCGATGCCCACCGCTGCGGTGCGGGCACAGGCGAGCACCGCGCGCACGGCGTTGGGTTCGTGGGCACACCAGGTCTGCAGCGTCGTCTCGACCTGCTCCTCGAAGGCTGCCTCCTCGCACACGGCGTCGACGATGCCGCGGGCCTGGGCCTCGTGGGCGCTCATCAGCCCGGCTCCCAGCACGAGCCCGAGCGCAGCCGAGGCGCCCACCAGCCGCGTGAGGCGCCTCACGCCGCCCGCCGAGGGGAACAGGCCCACCTTCAGCTCGGGCACGCCGACGCGTGCGTGCGAGACGGCGATGCGCCAGTGGCAAGCCAGCGCGAGCTCGAGGCCGCCTCCCACCGCATGACCGTTGATCGCGGCAATCACGGGTTTCTCCGCCGACTCGATGAGCTCGGCCAGCTCGTGCCACTTGCGGATGTGCGCCCCGATGTCGGGCAGCCCGAAGGCCAGTTCGCGGATGTCGCCGCCGGTGCAGAAGAATCGCGTGCCGCTGCCGCGGATGACCAGGACCCGCACGGTGGGATCGCGCAGGCAGCCTCGCACCTGGCCGGCCAGTGCGTCCACATCTTGTCCTTGCAGGGCGTTGCCGGCCTGCGGCCGGTCGATCGTCAACCAGGCGGCCGATCCGCGGATCTCGCACTGCACACTGCTCATGGGTTCTCCAGGGCGAATCGGACGAGGGTGCGGCCGCCGGCAACCGGCTCGAAGACCGCCCGAACGGGCATGTCGCAGCGCAGCTGCTCGATCTGCGCACCGACGAGGGAGGTGGTGATCAAGGGGCCTTCTTCCAGCACGACCATGGCCACGAGGTAGGGTGGCGGGAAGGCCTCGAAGTAGGCCCGGTGCATCACCACCCAGGACCACAAACGCCCGCGCCCGGACACTGGCCGGCAGGCCACCTGCTCGCTCAGGCAGGCCGGGCAGGCGGTCGAAGGCGGGAACCAATGGTGCCCGCAGGCCTCGCACGTGGGCAGCGCGAGCACCCCCTTGGCGGCGTGGGTCCAGAAGCCTTCGCTCGCAGCCGTGACCCGCGGCAGCAGCGGTGCTGTGTTCTCACTCACAGTGAGAACACCTGTGCGCTCAGCACCGGCGCGACGCAGATGTACTGCGCCGTCCGGCACCCCGCGACCTGCCGGGTCCCGCACTCGCCGCGCACCTGGCGCACGGCCTCTGCCTGCAGTGCGAAGCCTTGCATGTAGCCCTCGGCCAAGTGGCCGCCGGCGGTGTTCAGCGGCAGCTCACCGCCCAGCTCGATGCGCCCGCCCTGCACCCAGTGGCCGGCCTGGCCACGCTCGCAGCAGCCGAAGCCCTCGAGCGCATAGAGCACGATGGGCGTGAAGTTGTCGTAGACCTGCAGGCAGTCGACCTCATGGGCAGCCAGTCCGCACTGCGAGGCGACGTCGGCCGCCACCGCCTGGCAGGCGCGGTGGTAGAAGTCCTGCGAGGCGTACTGCGCCGCGAGATGGCAGGCCGTCGCGCTGGCGCGAATCCGCACGGGTGGCTGGCGCAGCTGCTCGCCACGCGCGCGGTCGGTGACGACGAGGGCCACACCCCCGTCGTTGATCAGGCAGTAGTCGGCGCGGCGCAGTGGCTCCGCCACGAAGGCGGAGGCGCGGTAGGCAGGAAGGTCCAGCGGCTTGCGCAGCACCGCCTGCGGGTTCAGCGCCGCATGGTGGCGGATGGCTATCGCCACGGCCGCCAGGCCCTCCGCGGGCGTGGCGAACTCGTGCTGGTGCCGGCGATGCATCATGGCGGCCTGCGCGCCCACCGAGGTCATGCCATGCATCGCCTCCCAGGCGGCGGGCGAGGCGTCGTCGAAGGTGCCCCCATAGCGCTCGCCGGCCGAGCGACCGTTGTTGCCGTACACGATGGCCACGGCGCGTGCGCGGCCGGTTCGGACTGCGTCGAAGGCCTGTTGCAGGGCGATCCCGGCCATCCGGCCGGTGCCCTCCAGGCTCCAGGCCGCGCGCACGCCTGACAGCCCGTTCTCCAGGGCTACCTGCTGGTAGGAGGGCAGCCGCACGCAGATGAGGGTGTCGATCTCCTCCTTGGGCAGGCTGCAGTCGTGCAGCGCTGCGCGCAGGGCTGCACCGCCCAGCTCGTAGGCCGAGCGCGGCTGCGGGCTCGGGGCGGCCAGTGCCGCGAAGTCGGTGGTGCCCACGCCGGCCACCACCACGTCGCGAGGCCAGGCCATGCGGGCTCAGTGGTGCAGCCGCAGCCCGGGGCGCGGCCAATCGAGCGCCACCAGCTGACCGGTCGTGGACAAGGTGGCGAAGGCGGTGCGCATGTCCGGCCCGCCGAAGCACAGGTTGGTTGCGTAGAGGTCGGGCACGCGCACGTGCCCGATCACCCCGCCCTCGGGCGCGACGATGGTGATGCCGCCGTGAATGATGGTGGCTACGCAGATGTTGCCGCCCTGCTCGACGGCGAGCGAGTCGAAGAGCTGGTAGTTCGACGAGCCCGTGAGGAGCCTGCCGCCATGCGGCGAGGGCCAGGGCTGCGGATCGATGGTGCCTGGGCCCGAAAGCGTGAACTCCCACAGCCGCGCCGTGATCGTCTCGGCCACGTACAGCCGCATGCCGTCGGGCGACAGCCCGATGCCGTTGGCATTGATCATCGGGAAGATGACCTCCCGCAGCAACGACCCGTCGGGGTGCGCGTAGTAGACGCTGGCGCGGTCCAGGCTGCGCTCGCGCGTCTTGCCCATGTCGGTGAACCAGAAGCCGCCGTGGGCGTCGAAGACGATGTCGTTCGGTCCCTTGAGCTGGGGCCCATGGCCACCGCCGTACAGCGTCGTGACCGCACCGCTTTGGAGGTCCACGCGCTGGATGCTGCCGCCGGTGTAGTGGTCCGATTGGCCGACCGGGCGCAACATCCCGGGCTCCTCGTGCCACTTGAAGCCGCCGTTGTTGCACACGTAGCACGCGCCATCGGGGCCGATGGCTGCGCCGTTGGGCGCACCCCCGAGAAACGCCACCACCTCGGGCGGCCGGCCGGGCCGCACGCGCGTGAGCGTGGCGCGCTCCAGTTCCACCACCAGCACCGAGCCATCGGGCATCCAGATCGGCCCCTCGGGAAAGCGCAGCCCCGTGGCCAGGACTTCGCAGCGCGGCATCTCGCCCGGTTCGGGGCGCACGGCGGCGGCGGACGCCTCGGCGGCTGCGCGCTCGAGCGCGGGGGGCAGGGAAAGGTTCATGGGCATGGCTCCCGTCAAGCTGCTCACGCGAGTTCCATTTCCCGCGGGGCGCTCTTCTCCCAGACCAGCGCCATCAGGTCGGAGAACTCTTCGCGTCGCAGCTCGGTCTGCTCGCGCATCCAGTGCGCAGCCTCCGCGGCATCGCCGCGCACGATTGCAGCGACGATGTTGCGGTTCTCGTCGAGCGAAGTGCGGATCGGCATGTGCATGATCTGCGCCAGGTGCCGGCGGTAGGCGCACATGCACATCTGGATGTTGCGGGCGGTTTCGATCAGGAAGGGGTTGTGCGTGCCTTCCAGGATCGCGTCGTGGGTGGCATTGGCCTTCTCGAAGTAGCCGCGCAGGTCGCTGGCCTCGACATGCGTCGTCATCTCCTGCGACAGCGCGGCCAGGCGTTGGCGTTCCTCCAGCGTCATGCGGCGCGCCGAGCGGTTGGCCGCCATCACCTTCAGGTCCGACAGCACTTCGAGCATGCCCAGCAGGCGCGCCGAGGTGAGCTCCGTGACGAAGGCGCCCCGGTTGCGGCGGATCTCCACCACGCCCAGCGAGGACAGCCTGACCAGGGCCTCGCGAATGGGGGTGCGCGAGACGCCGAAGCGCTCGGCCAGCATGCGCTCGTCCAGGCGCGTGCCAGGGAGCATGCGCCCGTCCACGACATCGTCCTCGATCATGCGCAGGATCCGGTCAATGTCCGACTTCACTTCCCTTGCCATGTGTTCTCCTGCCAGGCCCCGCGTGTTCACTGCAGCGCCGCGACCATGCCCCCATCGACGGGGAGGCTGGTACCCGTGATGAAGCCGGCGCTTTCCGACGCGAAGAAGGCCACCGCGGCAGCCAACTCCTCCGGGCGCCCCAGTCGACCCACCGGGATGCGCGCCAGGCGCTCCTGCAGATCGTAGCTGCGAGACAGGCTGTCCGTGACCACGGAGGCCGGGCAGACGGTGTTCACTGTGACCCCGTGCGGGCCGACCTCGTTGGCCAGGTGCTTCATGAGCCCCGCCACCCCGGCACGAAAAACCGTGGACAGCACGTGACGCGGCATGGGCTGCTTCACCGAGGCCGAGCCGATGCACACGATGCGGCCCCACTTGCGCTGCACCATCAACGGCGCGATCGCACGCGTGACGAGCGTGGCGCCCCACAGCTGCGTGCGGTAGGCCTCCTCCCAGCGCGCGTCGTCGGTCTCGTCCATCAGGTCGCGCCCGGGCAGCGGCGGGCGGCCGGTGTTGAGCACCAATATGTCTGGCCCCCCGAAAACGGCCTGAACCTGCTCGACCAGGCGGTCGACATCCGACCGCTGCCGCATGTCGCCCGCCACCGGCAGGGCGCGTATGCCGTGCTGCTGCTCCAGGCTGGCGGCCAGCGCGCACAGCGGGTCGTGTGAACGCGAGAACAGCACCAGGTTCGCGCCCTCGGCCGCGAGCCGGTGCGCCACGGCCGCACCCAGCCCGCCATTGGCCGCGGTGACGATCGCGGTGCGACCCGTGATGCCCAGGTTCATGTGCGGCTGCGGGCGGGCAGTTGTGCCCCCGGCTCGTCCTGGATGTCCTGCATCACCTGCACGATGCGCGCCACCTTGCGCTCGACGGCAGACCGCACCTGGGCCGGGTCGGCGCCTGTCCAGTCGTAGAAGCCCACGCCTGTCTTCAGGCCAAACTCGCCTCGCTCGAAGAGCCCCTCGAGGAAGGGGCTCGGCTCGGGGTCGTTGCACAGGACGGGGCGCAGGTTGCGCTGGGTGCGCGCGTGCGTGTCCAGCCCGTTGATGTCCTTTTGCAGCAGCAGCCCCGTGACGCACATGCGCGGCGCAATGAAGCGTCGCGCCATCTCGTCGATCTGCTCGGGGGTGGCGGCTCCTTCGTCGATCAGGTGGTAGGCCTCGCGCAGCAGGGCGTGCTGCAAGCGGTTGAACAGGCCGCCAATGACCGGGCGGTTGAGCACGATCGACGTCTTGCCGCAGCGGTGCAGCATCTCGAGCACGGCCTGCACCACGGTGTCGGCGGTGTCGTGGGCGCGGATCACTTCGACGAACAGGCCGCGCTCGTGCGCCGGGTACATGTAGTGCATGCCGAGGAACTGCGCAGGGTGGTGCAGCGTCGCGGCCAGCTCCTGCAGCGGCAGGCCGGAGCTGTTCGTGGCCAGCACGGTCGATCCGGACCAGGCGCGCTCGACGTCGGCGTAGAAGCTCTGCTTGAGCGCGGCCACCTCCGGCAGGCACTCGACGACGAGGTCCGGTGCCTGCGCGGGCAGTTCACGCACCAGCTCGGCGCCCGGCACCTGGCCTTGCAGGCGCGAGGGGTCACGGCTGAGGACGATCGTGCGCAAGCCATGTGCGGTGCACGACCGGGCCACCCCGATGCCGATGGAGCCGGCGCCGGCGACGAGGACCGATTCGATGGGAGTGGCGGGCATGCGAGGGCGGTGAGGGCGGATCGTGTGAGGATCAGATGATCTGCTGCCCCTCGAGCTCGGCCAGCTCGTCGGGCGTCAGGCCGAGCTCCCGCGACAGCACCTCCCGTGTGTGCTCGCCCAGCGACGGCGCGCGTGGCAGGGCAGGCGGCGCTTCACCCGGAGACAGGATCGGCAGAGCGGGCGCGTGCACGCCCGGCAGCACGCCGAGCGTCGGGTGCTCCACGGCATCGAGCATGTGGCGCGCATGCAGCGAAGGGTCGTCGACCAGCTCCTGCAGTGACTCGATCACCCGGGCGCACGGCACGCCCTGGCGCGCGGTGAGGGCCAGCAATTCGTCGGTGGCGAAGGCCTGGACCCACCGCGCCACCTCCTGGTCGATCCACTCCTGGCGCACGAGCCGGGCCGCCAGTGGAACGAGTGCCGGGTCGCGCAGCTCGGGCTTGTCGATGAGGGCGGCCAGGCGCTTCCAGATGCGAGGGGGCGCGGCATTCAGCGCCACATAGCCATCCTGGCAGCGGTAGACGTTGCAGGGTGCGATGCGGGGAATACGGCTGCCGCAGCGAAGCGGGAAGCCCCACTCCACCTGGGCCTCCAGCGGCTCCACGAGCAGCATGGCCACGAGGGAGTCGTGCATCGCCACGTCCACGTGGCGCCCTCGCCCGGTGTGCTCGCGCTCGCGCAGCGCCGCCAGGATGCCGATGACGGCGTAAAGCGCCGGCACGGTGTCGCCGAAGCTGATGCCGGTGCGCGTGGGCGGCTGGTCCGCGTGGCCGTTGGCGGCCATCGTCAGTGAGCTCGCCTGCACGATCGGATCGAAGGCGGGCAGATCGGCCTTGGGCCCGACACGGCCGTAGCCGGAGATCGAGCACAGGACGATGCGCGGATTGGCCTGGGCCAGCACGTCGTAGCCCAGCCCCCAATCCTGCAGCACGCCAGCTGCCAGGTTCTCGATCACGACATCGGCCTTCTCGACCAGGCGCAAGAACAGCGCCTTGCCGCGGGACGATTCCAGATCCAGCGTGAGGCTCTTCTTGCCGCGGTTGCGCTTCAGGATGGCCACCGACTCGTCCTGTTCGCCGGACATCTCGCGCAGCGCGTTGCCCGCCTCGCCCGCGAACGGCGGAAAGCCGCGAGAGGGGTCTCCTCCATCGCGGCGCTCGATCTTGATCACCTCGGCGCCCAGGCCGGCCAGCGTGAGGGTGGCGAAGGGGCCCGACAAGTAGCTCGTCAGGTCGAGGACCTTCACGCCGTTCAGCGTCTGGTGCATGGAGTGGATGGCATACCAATCGATCGGTTTGGCATCGTATTGGCTGAGATTTGGGCCGTCAACGGACTTGGCGTGCATGTTTTCCCCAATTTGTAGGTCTTCCATCCAAATTAGGATGCCAAGTCAAACATTAGGTATACCAAAGCCAAGGGCGCCATGCAGGACTCATCCGTCGACGCCACCATCCTCGAAGCTGCGCACCGTCTGGCCGATATCGCGCGCCGGTACGCGCGTCAGAACGACCTGGACCAGCGCTACAGCCCCGAGCTGTGGGCTGCGGTGCGCGAGACGGGGCTTGCGGGCCTGTGCGTGCCAGAGGCGCAAGGAGGGGCCAACGTCAGCGTCGAGCTCTTCTGCAAGGTCATCGAAGTGCTCGCCGCGGCCGACTGCGCGACGGCCACGCTCGTGCACCTGCAGGGCAACAACGCCTACTTCCTGCGCTACTGCCCTGAGCGTGAGCGCGCCCAGGCCGTGCTCGCCGAAGGCATCGACAAGCAGTGGCTGACGGCCTACTCCCTGACCGAGCCCGGGTTCGGCTCTGATGCGCTGCACATCACGGCCACCGCCACCCCGGTGCCCGGCGGCTACCGGCTCAATGGCACCAAGTGCTTCTCGAGCTGGGCCAGCATGGCCGACGCGGTGTTCGTGATGGCGCGCATCACGACGCTGCCGCCGCGCGAGGCGATCTCGGGCTTCGTGGTGCGGCCGCCCCAGGCGGGCTTCGTGATCAGCCGGACTGAGAAGAAGCTGGGCTTGCGTGCAGCACCCCTGTGCGAAATCAGCCTGCAGGATCTCTTCGTTCCGCGCGAAGACTGCCTGGGCGAGCAGGGTCTGTTCAAGGCGACCATGCAGGGCTTGGACTACTCGCGCATCGGCATCGGTGCCATGAGCGTGGGCCTCGCGCAAGGCGCGCTGGACTACGCGATGCGCTACGTTCTGGAGCGTCGGGCCTTCGGCCAGTCGATCGCCGACTTCCAGGGCGTGCAGTTCAAGCTGGCCGACATGGCCACCGAGATCGAGGCGGCGCGCCAGCTCACGCTGCATGCCGCGCGCCTGGCCGACACGGGGCAGCCCTTCACGCGCTACGCCTCGATGTCCAAGTACTACGCGTCGGATGTGGCCATGAAGGTGACCACCGATGCCGTGCAACTGCTGGGCGGCCACGGCTACACAGCCGAGCATCCGGTGGAGCGAATGATGCGCGATGCCAAGGGCATCCAGATCTTCGAGGGCGCCAACGAGCTGCAGCGGTCGCTCGTGTTCCGCTCCCTCAAGCGCGAGTTGACATGAAGCACGAGGAGGGAGCCCGCTTGAAGCTCGAGAACCAGGTCGCGATCATCACCGGCGGTGGCCGGGGCATGGGGCGTGCCCACTGTCGGCTGCTTGCCGCCGAGGGGGCGGTCGTGGTGTGCTGCGACAAGCTCGGCGACAACGCCCGCGCCGTCGCGGAAGAAGTGCGTGCCTCGGGAGGCCGAGCCGAGGCCTTCGCGCTGGACATCACGCAGGGGCCGGCCGTACGCCAGATGGTGCACGACGTGATGCAGCGCCACGGCCGCATCGACATCCTGGTCAACAACGCTGGCTACGACGCGATCAAGCCCTTTGTCGAGACGACCGAAGCGGACTGGGATTTCCTGATCGACCTCAACCTGAAGGGGCATCTGCATGTGACGCATGCAGTGCTGCCCCACATGATTGCGCGCAACGGCGGCAAGATCGTCTTCATCTCCAGCGATGCCGCTCGCGTGGGGTCGACGGGCGAGGCCGTGTACGCGGCGGCCAAGGCGGGTCTGCTCGGCTTCACGAAGACGCTCGCGCGCGAGGTGGCCCGCCACGACATCCGCGTCAACTGCATCTGCCCGGGCGTCACCAACACGCCCCAGCTGCAGCGCAACCTCGAGGATCCGACGATCGGCAAGATCGTGCGGGCCATCGAGAAGAAGGTCCCGCTCAAGCGCTTCGGCGAGCCCGAGGAGATCGCCAACGCGGTGCTCTTCTTCGTCTCCGACCAGTCCAGCTTCGTCACCGGGCAGGTCCTCAGCGTCAGCGGCGGCCTGACGATGGTCTGACCCCCAAGGCGTCGACGTGCCGGATCTCGCCCCCTACAGCCCCGAGAGGCTGGCCGACCGGATGGAAATCCAGGACGCCATCTACCGCTGGTGCCGCGCCGTCGACCGGCTCGATCACGACGCCATCCGCAGTGTGTTTCACCCCGATGCCGAGGATGACCACGGCAGCTACAGCGGAGGTGTGGAAGGGCTGATCGAGTGGGTGCGGCAACGCCACCGCACGATCCCCTGCTCGGTGCACAAGGTCGGCCAGATCCTCATCGAATTCGGGTCGGCAGACGTGGCCGTGGCGGAGTCCTACGTGGAGACGCTTCAGCACTACCCGCCCGAAGCCAGGGCCAGCCTTGCACAGCTGCTCGGCGGCTCGCAGGCTGCACCCGGCGGGGCCGTGGATCTGATGGGGCGCTCGCGCTACATCGACCGCTTCGAGCGCCGCGACGGGCGCTGGCGCATTGCGCGGCGCACGTTGGTGTTCGACTGGCGGGGGCTCTTCGAAGTACCTGCGCGTGCGCCCTTGCTGCCTCCCGACTGGAATCTCGGCCGCCGAGGCCCGCAGGACTTCCTGTACGCGGAGCGAGCCCGTGCCGGTATCACCCCGCCTGACTGAGAACCCACGGCGCACACCGCCCTCGACAGCACAACACAAGGAGACGAGCGTGAAGACCCTCAAGGTATTGTTTCTGGCCTCTCTGATGTCTGCCGGCTTACTGGCAGCGGGTGGGGCGTTGGCGCAGTCGGCGGGCATGCCCACCAAGCCGATCCGGCTGGTCATCCCCTTCCCGCCTGGAGGCGGCCCGGACATCGCGGCGCGTGCGTTGAGCAATGTCCTGTCGCCGCTGCTTGGGCAGCCGATCGTGATCGACAGCAAGACGGGCGCGGGCGGCCTCATCGGGATCCAGACGGCGCTGGACAGCAAGGATGGCCACACGCTGTTGATGGCCAGCACCGGCATCGTCATCCTTCCGAGCCTGAACCCGACGGTCAAGTACGACGTCACGCGCGACTTCGATGCCGTGGGCTGGGTGTCGGCCTTCCCGGGCGTGCTGGTCGTGCCCGCCAAGTCCTCGGCGCAGACGGTGGCCGATCTGCTGGCCGACATGCGGGCGCGGCCGGGCAAGGTGTCCTGCGGCAACGGCGGGATCGGCACCGTGCAGCACCTGGGGCTCGAGATGTTCCTCGGGATCACCGGCACTTCCTGCAACGGCATCCCCTACCGAGGCGAGGGCGCCATGGCGCCGGCGCTGTTGGCCGGAGACATCGACATGGCCTTCTCCAACCTGCCTGGTGTCCTGCCACACATCCGGTCCGGCCGCGTGCGGGCGCTGGCCCTGGCCGCCAACGAGCCGGTTCCCGAGCTGCCCGGGGTGCCGACCTTGCGTTCGCTTGGCTATCCGCAGATGGACGTGCAGGGCTGGGTCGTGGTGCTGGCGCCCAAGGGCACGCCGCCCGAACGCCTGGAGCTGTTTGATTCGGCGCTGCAGAAGGCGCTGTCGGACGAGAACGTACGCAAGACCTTGATCGCAGCGGGGCTCACGCCGGTGATCGGTGGCCGCTCAAAGCTGGAGGCGTACCTCAAGTCCGAGGGCGAGAAGTGGGGCGGAGTGGTTCGCAGCCGGGGCATCAAGGCTGACTGAGGACCCCTGCGTGAACATCGTCGCCCAGTTCCTGATCCAGTCGGCGATGCGCTTTCCGCGCAAGGTGGCGCTCATCGACGGAGAGCGCCAGTTCACCTACGCGGAACTGCTCGACGCCACCTCGCGCGTGGCCGCCGGCATGCGCGCGCAGGGTCTGCGCCCGGGCGACCGCGTGGCCTACCACGGCAACAACCGCTGGGAGCTGGTGGTCACGCTGTTCGCGGCCATCCAGGGCGGCTTCGTGCTGTGCCCGCTCAACGTGATGCTGCGTCCGGCCGAGCTCGAGTACATGATCAGGCTCGGGGGCATCCGACTGATCCTGACCACAGGCGAGGGCGAGGCAAACGTGCGTGCGCTGGCCGATCGCTTCGACTTCACGCTGTCCTCCTACGACGACCCGCAGGGGCTCTTCCACCGCTGGCTCGAGCAGCCGGCGCCGGTCCAGGTGGAGGATCGCCACCCGCACGACGTGGTGGCCCTCTTCTTCACCTCGGGCACGACCGGTGACCCGAAGGGTGCGCCCATCGACCAGGAGTTCGTCAACCACCTGGCGCACAGCTGGATCATCGCCTGCCGGTACACGCCCCAGGACGTGTACCTGGTGATGACGCCCATGTTCTGGGCGGTGGCCTCGATCCACGGCATCCTGCCCGTGGTGCTGGCGGGAGGTCAGGTGGTGCTGATGCGCCGCTTCGACCCCGAAGAGTGCTGCGCGCTGCTGCAGCGCCACCGCGTCACGAGCTTCTTCGCCGTGCCCACCGTGTGCACGATGTTGCTGGACCGGCAGCCCCAGGGGTTGTGCGGCACGCTGCGCGTGTGCACCGTGGGCGGCTCGCCGCTGACAGCCGAGACGGCGCAGAAGTTCGAGGCCCTGACGGGCGCGCGCCTGCTCAACACCTACGGTCTGACGGAAGCCGGTGTCATCGCGCGCGAGATGCTCGATGCCCCGCGTCGCCCGGGTTGCGCGGGCACACCGGGCGGCACGATCGAGATGAAGATCGTCGACGAGCAGGGCCAGCCGGTACCGCCCGGCAAGCCGGGCGAGGTGCTTGCCCGCGGTTTCACCGCCATCAAGGGCTACTGGCGCGACGGTCGCGTGGACCCGACGACCCTACCGGACGGCTGGGTGCACACCGGAGACGTGGCCGTTCTCGAGGAGGGTTTCGTGCGCATCCTGGATCGCACGAAGGACATGATCATCACGGGCGGCGCGAACATCTACTGCGCCGAAGTCGAGCGCGTGATCGCCCTGCACCCGCAGGTCAGGATCGCGGCCCTGATCGGTGTGCCCGACCGCGTGAAGGGCGAATTGGCAGTGGCCTACGTGGTGCTGCGCAAGCCGGGAGCCGCTACGGCCGAGGAGCTGCAGGCGCTGTGCCGCGAACGTCTCGCAGCCTACAAGGTCCCGCGTCGTTTCGTCTTCGTTGACGAGCTGCCCATGACGCCTACCGGCAAGGTCCAGAAAGTCGAGCTGCGCAAGAAGGTACGCAGCCTGCTCGATGAGGGTTCCGCACCGTAGCCATCGGTTCGCGGACGGGAGTGGCAATCGCGCCGCCACGGCGCTGCAGCAAGGAGAGAAAGGCCATGCGTTTCCATCGATACCTGGTTGCCGCCGCGGCTGCGGCAGGCGTGCTGTTCGGTGCCCAGGCACAGACACCCGCCCCGGCCGATTGGCCGACCAAGCCCTTGCGCATCATCGTGCCTTTCCCGCCGGGCGGGGCCAACGACATCGCGGCACGGTCGATCGGCCTGGAGATCGGCCCCTCGCTGCCGCAGCCGGTAGTGGTGGACAACAGAACCGGCGCGGGCGGCCTGGTGGGCTACACGGCTGCTGCCCAAAGCCGCGATGGCCACACGCTGCTGATGGCCAGCACCAGCATCTCGCTGCTCCCCAGCCTGAGCCCGGGGGCCACCACCTACGACCTGGCGCGCGATTTCGAACCCGTCGGTTGGGTGTCCGCCTTCCCCGGCGTCCTGGTGGTGCCGGCCACTTCGAAGATCAAGACCGTGCAGGAACTGCTCGCCGAGATGCGTGCCAATCCCGGCAAGGTCATTTGCGGAAATGGCGGCATCGGCACTTCCTCGCACCTGGGGGTCGAGCTGTTCCTCAGCGTCACCAAGACCAGCTGCACGGGCGTGCCCTACCGGGGCGAAGGCGCGCTGGCGCCAGCCATCATGGCCGGCGAGGTGGCGATGGCCTTCTCCAACCTGCCCGGCGTGCTGCCGCACATCAAGTCCGGAAAGATCCGTGTGTTGGCAGTGGCGGCCAGCGAACCCTCTCCCGACCTGCCCGGTGTGCCGACGCTCGAGTCGATGGGCCTGACTGGGATGGAGGTCACCGGATGGGTCGTGCTGCTCGCCTCAAAGGGCATGCCCGAGGAGGCTCTCGCCCGGTTGGACAAGCTGCTGCAGCAGAGCCTCGCCTCCAAGGGCGTACGCGAGCGATTCGCGGCGGGAGGCCTGGTGCCGGTGTCGGGCGGGCGCGACAAGCTGATGGCCTACATGCTGCGCGAGCAGAGCCGCTGGGGCAAGCTGATCCGCGAGCGCGATATCAAGGCGCAGTAGCGCGTCGGGCTATTTCACCTGTGCCAGGCACATGTTCTTCTGGTCGTTCGAGCGAAT
>JBBAPJ010000013.1:0-46169 GCA_040400855.1 Rubrivivax sp. | reverse complement strand
CATGCTCGAAACCATTGCAGTGATCCTGGTCGTGCTGTGGCTGCTGGGCCTGGTGCGGTAGCACACGGCGGCGTGCGCAATCTGGGTGACCAGCGCCTGGGTGTAGCGAAGCAGCAGGGTGCGAACCGGCTCGTGCCGATCGACCTCGTCCTGGATCGCCGTCGCAGCGATGCGTAGGCCCTGACCGGCGATCAGGACTGCCCCGACGCAGGTCTCGACGTCTGCCTTGAGGATGATCGATGTGCCGACAAGGCCGTCGCGTCCGACCGCGGCGAATGCGGTCGACGTGCCTTCCTCTGTCATGTGGAGCAAGGAGGCGACTGCGCTGGTGGGGAAGTACGCGTGTCGGGGTGACTGGCCCGCCTCGCAAAGGACTTGCCCTTGCCTCAGGTCCACACGCTCGAGATGCTGCGCCCAGCGCCGCTGGTCGGCATCGGCCAGTGCGGCAAGCAGGCGGTTGCCCTCAAGGTCACCTGGGCGATCCATGGCTCGGTTGCGGGTGTTGAGTGTTGGAGGGAATGCCTTGTAGGAGCCCGGCCAGGTGCTCCGTTGCTTGCGGTCAATCGTTGGCCCCCCTTGTGTTCGATGGCGAACGGAAGTCGAGGGCCGATGCGCGCAGATTGGGTCCTGTGATCAACCGATGGAGAGCCTTCATGACGCAACTCAGGACCATCAAGGCCGTATGCCTGTCGGTGAGCCTGCTGGTGCCCGCTGCGTACGCGGACACGATGAGCAAGGCCGAATACGCCGCGGGCAAGACGCGCGCCAGTGCGGCCTACAAGGCCGACATGTCGGCCTGCAACTCGCGAGCGGGCAATGCGAAGGATGTCTGCGTGGAGGAGGCCAAGGACAAGGAGAGGGTGGCACTCGCCGAGCTCGAGTACCAGCACAGCGGAAAGCCTGCCGACCGCAACAAGTTGCTGGTGGTCAAGGCTGAGTCAGCCTACGCAGTGGCGAAGGAGCGGTGCGACGACCTGGCGGGCAACGCCAAGGACGTGTGCCTCAAGGAAGCCAAGGCCGTCGAGGTCAAGGCCTTGGCCGACGCCAAGATGGGCAAGGAGATTGGCGAAGCCAAGAGTGAAGCCGCGGCCGAAAAGGTCGAGGCCGACTACAAGGTGGCGATCGAGAAGTGCGATGCGCTCGCGGGCGACGCCAAGAGCAGCTGCATCGCAGCTGCGAAGGTCAGGTTTGGACGGAACTGACGTCGCTCGGATGCCGGACGGGCCTCCTGCCCGATCCCGCGACCCATATGGAGAGGGCAACGGATGCGTTCGCATGAACGCCGTGCGAATGTTCTCGCGATGTATTTGTCTTGGCTGAGTTCTTTCGAGCCAGGCAAAGCGGAGCCGCTTAGGCGGTGATTTTCTCAACCCAGCAAGGAGTCTTGATATGAAGTGGGAACAGATCGAGGGTGATTGGAGGGGCTACAAGCCCCAGATGACCGCGCAATGGAGCAAGCTCAGTGATGAACAGCTCAACTCGATTGCCGGAAAGCGAGACAAGCTTGCCGCGAAGATTCAGGACCTGTACGCCCTGAGCAAGGAGGAGGCCGAGCGTCAGATCAAGGCCTTTGAAGATGGCGCCAAGTCGCCTCAACCGGCCAAGGCAGCGGCCGTCTAGGTAGCCATGAGATTCTCTCGATCGGGGCTTCTGTCTCGGTCTCGATCGAGAGTTGCCTTGCGAACATGTGCACCTGCCCGCTGGGCATGCGCCGGCCGTGTCGGCCTGTGGATGAACCGAGACGAACTCGCCCGCTGCGCGGCCTGGCCAGCTGGACCAAGCCCGTCGCGCACCGGCAACAATGGCGTATTCCCGGCAAGCGGAGAGAACCATGCGGGTGATGGTGCTGGTCAAGGCCACGGCCGCCAGCGAGAAGGGTGTCATGCCGAGGGACTGGACCTCGGAGATGCTGGCTGCCATGGGCCGATTCAATGAACAACTGCGCCAGGCAGGCGTCCTGATCGCGGCCGAGGGGCTGAAGCCTTCCTCCTTCGGAAAGAGGATCGCCTTCGACGGGCCTGGCAGAGCGGTCCGGGAGGGGCCCTTTGCCCCGACCCATGAACTCGTGGCAGGCTACTGGCTGTGGAACGTGCAAGACATGAACGAGGCGCTGAGCTGGGCCATGCGCTGTCCGAATCCGATGCCCGTGCCCAGCGAGATCGAAATCCGGCCGCTGTACGAGTCGACGGATCTTCCCTGACGGCGGGCAGGCGTCTCTCGAGGAAGCGGCAGCGCGCCGAGTGCCGTCACCCATGAACGACCTCGGCCTGGGAGCGCTGCTGCAGGCCTCGGGGACGGGCCACACGGTGGTCAAGCTCGCCCCGAAGGTCGGTGTCTTCCACGTGAGCTTCCTGCCGCAGTTCGTGCCGGCCGGCGCGAGCGTGGCGGGGCACACCTTCTTCCTGGCCAGCGTCCACGTTGCGCTGTCCTGGGCGTGGTTCGGCGGGCTGATCGCAGCCACCGCGCCGCTGCACGACTGGCTGCACCGGCCTGCCGCCGTGAGGACCCTCGACCGGCTCGCGGGCGGCATCTTCGTGGCCTTCGGCTTCAAGCTGGCGGCCCCGTCATGGCGATGACCGTCGTCGATCGCGGGCGCCCACTGCACCGCTCCCTGACGGGGTGGCCGGCCCCATGATCCTGCGCCGCGACTTTCTTGCGCGAGCCAGCGCCGGTGCGGCCAGCCTGGCGTTGCTGCCGGGTTGCGCATCGATTGCGGCACAGGGCCCTTCAGGCCCTTTGCTGCCACGCAGCACACCTGAGGCGCAGGGCCTCTCATCCGCGGCGATCCAGGCCTTCCTCGACGCCGTGGCCGAGAAGCAGTTCGAGCTGCACGGCCTCATGCTCCTGCGGCACGGGCAGGTGGTGGCCGAGGGCTGGTGGAAGCCCTACGGGCCGCAATTCGTGCACTCGCTCTATTCGATGAGCAAGAGCTTCACGTCCACGGCCATCGGGTTCGCGGTGGCGGAGAGGCGCCTGTCGGTGGACGACCCCGTGCTGAAGTTCTTCCCCGACGAGCGCCCTGCGACGGTCGGCGACCACCTTGCCGCGCTGCGCGTGCGCGACCTGCTGACGATGTCCGTGGGCCACGAGCGCGAGCCGACCTGGGACGTGATGCGCGCGGGCAACTGGGCCCGGCACTTCCTCGCCTGGCCCATCGCGCGGCCGCCGGGCAGCACCTTTCGCTACAGCAGCGCCGCCACCTACATGTGCTCGGCCATCGTGCACCGGCTCACGGGGCAGCGCCTGACGGACTACCTGCGCCCGCGTCTCTTCGATCCGCTGGGCATCGAGCAGGTCCGCTCGGAGGTGTGCCCGCAGGGCGTCGACGTGGGGGGCTCGGGCCTTTACCTGCAGACGGAGTCACTGGCCAGGTTCGGCCAGCTCTACCTGCAGGGCGGGAAGTGGAACGGGCGGCAGATCCTGCCGGCCTCCTGGGTGGCCGAGGCGACCGCTGCGCACATTCAGCAGACGCCGCCCGCTCGGCCCGTGCGCCCGCACGCGCGCAACGACTGGCTCCAGGGCTACGGCTACCAGTTCTGGCGCTGCACGCACGGCGCCTATCGCGGCGATGGCGCCTTCGGCCAGTTCACGGTCGTGATGCCGCAGCAGCAGGCGGTGCTGGCGATCACGGCCGAATGCTCGAACATGCCCGGCGAACTCGACCTCGTCTGGCAGCACCTCCTGCCGGCCATGAAGGAGGCACCTCTGCCTGCAGACGCTCGCGCGCATGCGCGGCTGCGCGAGACACTGGAGGGGCTCGCGCTTCCGATGCCGAGTGGACAGCCTTCCTCGGCGGCGGAAGCGCGGGTCTCAGGCCGGACCTTCGCACTCGCGAAGAACGACCTCGGTCTCGAGGCGGTCTCGTTCGACTTCGAGGGTCGCAGCCCGCGGGTCACTTTCCGCGAAGCCCGGCAAGCCCATCCGCTGGTGTGCAGCTTCGGCGCCTGGCAGCGCGGGGAGACCGCGTTGCCCGGCACGCCACCGCGCCTGTCGCCCGCCGGCGCGCCGCCGGCCGGCACGGTGCACCCGTACATGGGGGCCGGTGCGTGGAAGGACGACTCCACCTTCGAACTGGTGATGCGATTCCACGAGACGGCTCATCACGACCGCCTGACATTTCGCTTCAGCGGCGACCGCGTCGAGGTCGGCTTTCTCGGCAGCATCGCTGCGATGAATCCGCGCCCGGTGGACGCGCGTCCCGCGTTGCAGGGCAGGCTCGTGTGACCGGCCTCGTTCCGGGTGATTGCGCAGGCAGGCCCCTGGTCGCCACCCGCTACGAGAGGGGTCGGTCTGACGCGCGCGTCAACCGACCCCGGGCTCGATCAGGCCGGGAAGGCCCGCGGGGCCGGCTTCCTGCCGCCACGCATGGCGGGCTTGCCCCAGGCAGGCTTGCCACCCGGTCCCGGGCGACGTGCGTCGCCGCGTGACGGGCCTTCGCGCTTGGCCATCACGGGCTTGGGCTCGGCTCGCCGCGGCTCGAGGCCGGCGATCGTCGCGGCCGCGATGCGCTGCGTGGTGTAGTGCTGGATGCGGTGGATCTGCGACGCGTCGCGGCGCTCGGCTAGCGTCACCGCCAGCCCGCTGCGCCCGGCGCGGCCCGTGCGCCCGATGCGGTGCACGTAGTCCTCCGCCTTCATCGGCAGCCCGTAGTTGATGACGTGGCTGATCGTGGGCACGTCGATGCCCCGCGCGGCCACGTCGGTGGCCACGAGCACGCGCAGCTGGCGTGAGCGCAACGCCTGCAGCACGCGGTTGCGCCGGCCCTGCGGCATGCCGCCGTGCAGGGCAGCCACCGCATGGCCCATCTCGGCCAGGCGGTCGGCCAGCCAGTCGGCGTCACGCTGCGTGCTCGTGAACACCAAGGCCTGGTCGACGCTGCGCTCGGTCAGGATGTGATCGAGCAGGGCGTTCTTGTGCTGGTGGTCGTCGACCCAGTGCAGCCGTTGCTCGATGTTCTCGTGCGTGTCGGTGTGGGAGGCCACATCGATGTGCTGCGGAGAACGAAGCAGCCGGCTGGCAAGCTTGCCCACATGGCCGCCGAAGGTGGCGCTGAACATCAGGGTCTGGCGCGTCTGCGGAGTGGCTTCGGCGATGTGCTGGATGTCCTCGATGAAGCCCATGTCGAGCATGCGGTCGGCCTCGTCGAGCACCAGCATCTGCAGGTGCTCGAGCTCGGCCTTGCCGCTGCCCAGGTGGTCGATGAGGCGGCCGGGGGTGGCGATCAGCACGTCCAGAGGGCCGCGCAGCGCCTTGAGCTGGGCGCCGTAGGGCACGCCGCCCACCACCGTGGCCACGCGCAGCCCGGGCACATGGCGGCCGTAGGTGAGGGTGGCCTTGGCGACCTGCAGCGCCAGCTCGCGCGTCGGCGTGAGCACGAGCACCCGCGGGCCGCGGCCAGCGCCGGATCCGCCCGTGCGCGGGCCGGCGGCCTCACGCGCCGCCCGCACGGCCTCGAGGGCCGGCAGGATGAAGGCGGCAGTCTTGCCGCTGCCGGTGCGCGCGGCCACCGTCAGGTCCCGGCCCTGGAGGGCCGGGCCGATGGCCGCCCGCTGCACGTCGGTGGGCTCGGTATAGCCCGCCTCCTGCACGGCACGCGTGAGGGCTGCGTGCAGGCCCAGCTCGTCGAAGCTCATGTGATCGCTCGGATACGGGCGGCCTGCGGACCCTTCTGGCCCTGGGTCACCTCGAAGCTCACGCGCTGGTTCTCCGCCAGGGTCTTGAAGCCCGTGCCTTCGATCTCCTTGAAGTGGGCGAACAGGTCCTTGCCGCCGCTGTCAGGGGAAATGAAGCCGTAGCCCTTGCCTTCGTTGAACCACTTCACGGTTCCGGTTTCAGTCGTCATGTTGTCTATCCTTGAAAAAGATGATGGGAGGGGAAGTTCCCCGCCCGCAGTTCGGGGGTGTGTGAGCGTGGCCCGGCTGCGGGATCCGGGCACCGTGGACGTGTGCGGGTCGCGCACGTCTCAACGACGGGGGCCTCCGGAGGACGTCGGCGGGCCGCGTCGCTCCAGGTGGCGGAAGGTGATGCGACCCTTGGTCAGGTCGTAGGGAGACAGTTCCAGCGAGACGTTGTCGCCCACCAGGACCCTGATGTGGTTCTTGCGCATCTTTCCGCCGGCGTAGGCGATGAGTGCGTGACCGTTGCTCAGCGTCACCCGGAAGCGTGAGTCCGGCAGCACTTCGCTGACGACGCCCTGCATCTCGATGAGTTCTTCCTTGGCCATGCGCGTCTACTCCTGTGGCGTGGTTGAGCGACAGGAACCCGACGGCCCCAGCCAGGCCAGCGCCTGTTCGGAGGCGAAGCGGCCGGCCTGCTCGTGGGTGTCGAAGACGGGCACGAAGCGCAGGACGCGATCGTGGGTCATGGTGCCTGCGCCGCTGCGGATGGACACGCTGGCTGCGAAGGCGCCGCCCAGGGTGGGGCGGCTCAGAGGGGAAACGAGATACTTTCCGACTCGAAATGGGGTATGGATGAAAAACTCCTTCGACGAGGGCCCGGCGGGCCTTCGGTCTGACTGCTTCAAGCGCGCCAAGGTGGCGCGTGCGCGGCGGATGAACTCTGTCCGGCGGCTGGCCCGCAGGGTCACTCGCCGCGGGCTAGGAGCAACCAGAACAACCGTGAGACCGCTACTGCAATCAGGAGATCTGGCGAAGGATGGAGATCAACTCGTGATCTCGATGCTGGGGGCCGCATGCAGCCTCGTGTTCAGCACCAAAACGCGGACTCTACCATGAATCCGGCGCTCCTCGGCCTGGCGCGAGGATGTTTCTTCGAGGCGCAGGTTAGGATCGACGCAAATTCCCGTGCGGCCTGTGCCGCGCACCGACTCCCGCGAGGCACTCCTGGAACCCTTTCTCGTCTCCACCGGCATCGTCGCGCTTGGCGAGATGGGCGACAAGACGCAGTTGCTGGCCATCGTGCTGGCGGCGGCGTTTCGGCGCCCGGCGCCCATCATCGCGGGCATCCTGGTGGCCACGCTGGCCAACCATGCGGCCGCGGGCCTCGTGGGCGGCTGGGTCGCGCAGGCTCTCGGGCCAGAGCTCCTGCGCTGGGTCATCGGGCTGTCCTTCCTGGCCATGGCCGTCTGGATCCTGATACCGGACAAGGTGGACGAGGACGCCGGCGCCCAGCGGCAACGCTTCGGTGTCTTCGGCACCACCGTCATCGCCTTCTTCCTGGCCGAGATGGGCGACAAGACGCAGATCGCGACCGTGGCGCTGGCGGCGCGCTACGCCGAGGTGGTGCAGGTCGTGCTCGGCACCACGCTGGGAATGATGCTGGCCAACGTGCCGGCAGTCTTCCTGGGTGACCGGATCGCGAGGAAGGTGTCGATGCGGCTCGTGCACGCCATCGCGGCACTCATCTTCGCCGCGCTGGGCATCCTGACGCTGCTGAACGTCGGGCAGCTGTTCTGAGCCGGCTGCACGGGCGCCTCACCCAGGCGAGCGGTCGGCGCACCGATCCGCCGCCTCATCGGCAATGGGGTCAAGCACGAGGCGGCCCACCCGCACGGCCCGTGCTGCCTACACTGCGTCGCAGACGGCCGACCCAAGGCCGCCCGGCCGCGGGCTGAAGCCTCCATGCGGCCCCGCCTGCACGAGGAGACACACGCAATGAACCCGGCCGACGCCTCGAACCACGACCTGCGTGTGTGGCAGGCCCACTACGGCGCCGACACGCCGCCCGATCTGCCCGTCTCCCCCCACCCGAACCTGGCTGCGATGGTCCACGCGGCCAGCCAGCAGTACGCAGCGCAGAAGGCCTTCACCGCCGTCGTGCCCAACGGGATGAACGGCAGCCTGAGCTTTGCGCAGGTGGATGCCCTGTCGGACGCCTTCGCGGCTTACCTGCGCGAGGAGCTGGGGCTCGAGGCCGGCACGCGCGTGGCCGTGCAGCTGCCCAACGGGCTGGCCTACCCGGTGGCCGCATTCGGCATCCTCAAGGCCGGGTGCGTGCTGGTGAACACCAACCCGCTGTACACGCCGGCCGAGATGGAGCACCAGTTCCGCGACTCGGGTGCGCAGGCGCTGGTCATCACCGAGCTCTTCGCCGACAAGCTCGATGCCCTGACGGGCAAGACGCCGGTGCGCCACGTCGTCGTGGCCAGCGTGCCGGAGATGTTCCCGGCCGTGCCGCGTGGCATCGTGCGTGCGGTGCAGCGCTGGTGGAACCGTGCGCTGCCGCCCATCGGCGTGCCGCACCTGCGCTTCATGGCCGCCATCGCCAAGGGGCGTTCGCACTTGGAGCGCCTGGGCGGCCCGCCGGCAGCGCGCCGCTGGTGGCAATCGATCGGGCCCGACGCCACGGCCGTGCTGCAGTACACGGGTGGCACCACCGGGGTCTCCAAGGGGGCGCAGCTCACGCACCGCAACCTGCTGGCCAACGTCGCCCAGATCCGTGCGATGGGCGCGAGCCACATCGAGCCCGGGCGCGAGTGCGTGCTCACGGCGCTGCCGCTGTACCACGTGTTCGCCTTCACCGCGAACCTGCTGAGCTTCTACGAGGCCGGCGCGCGCAACGTGCTGATCCCCTCGCCGCGGCCGGTGCAGAACCTGCAGCGTGCCATCGAGAACACGCCCGTCACCTGGATCACGGGCGTGAACACGCTCTTCAACGCGCTGCTCAACGAGGAGTGGTTCGTCGCCTTCCCGCCGCGCCACCTCAAGGCGGCGATTGCCGGAGGCACGGCGCTGCACCACGCGGTGGCCGAGCGCTGGGAGCAGGTCACGGGCACGCGCATCGTCGAGGGCTACGGCCTGACCGAAAGCTCGCCGGTCGTCACCTTCAACCCCCTGGGCGGCACGCGGCGCATCGGCTCGATCGGCATCCCGGTGCCGGGCACCGACGTGCGGCTGGTCGACGACGAAGGCCGGCCCGTGGCTGTGGGCCAGCCGGGCGAACTCGTGGTGCGCGGCCCGCAGGTGATGCAAGCCTACTGGGGCCAGCCCGCCGAGACCGCTGCCGTGCTGCGTGACGGCTGGTTGCACACCGGCGACGTGGCCGTCATGGACGCCGAGGGCTTCTTCACCATCGTCGACCGCAAGAAGGACCTGATCCTGGTGTCGGGCTTCAACGTCTACCCCAACGAGGTGGAGGACGCCGTGAGCCGGCTGGATGCGGTGCTGGAGGCGGCCGTGGTCGGCATCCCCGATGCGAAGAGCGGCGAAGCGGTGCGCGCCTACGTGGTGCGGCGTGACGACTCGCTCACGGCCGAGCAGGTGATCGCGCACTGCCGCACCTTGCTCACCGACTACAAGGTCCCGAAGTCGGTGGTGTTCCGCGACGAGCTGCCCAAGTCGCCCATCGGCAAGATCCTGCGCAAGGAACTGAAGGCCGAAGTGAAGGTGGAGAACTCCTGATGCTGACCGAAACCGAGACCCGCCTGCTGGGCGTGATGATGGCCCTGATCATGCTCGGCATGGGGGCGTCGCTGACCTTCCGCGACTTCCTGATTGCCTTTCGCAAGCCCAAGGGCGTGCTCGTCGGGCTGCTGTGCCAGTACGGGGTCATGCCCTTCCTCGGCTATTCACTGGCCATGGGCCTGGGCATGCCGCCGGCGCTGGCTGCCGGCCTCATCCTGATGGGCTGCATGCCGGGCGGCACCACCTCCAACATCTTCACCTACTTCAGCAAGGGCGCGCTGGCGCTGTCGATCATGATGACCAGCGTGTCCACGCTGGTGGCGGTGGTGGTGGTGCCACTGCTCATCAAGTTCTACTCCGGCCTGGCCGGCATCCAGGGCGAGTTCGTGATTCCGGCGGCCAACGTGGCGCAGGTGCTCGTGGTGCTGCTGGTGCCCACCGTGATCGGCATGGTGCTGCGCAAGGCCAATCCCAACATCGGCGCCACGGTCGAGCTGATCGGCGGCTTGCTCGGCGTGCTCGTCATCCTCTTTCTCATCGTCTCGTGGGTGCCGCGCAACCACCAGCTGCTGGCCACCACGCCCTGGCCGGTGTACTGCGCGGCCATCGGCCTGGGGCTGGTGGGCATGGTGCTGGGCTTCGTACTCGCCCGGCTGCTGCGACAGGACGCGAACCGTTCGCGCACGATCGCATTGGAGACCGGCATCCAGAACGGGCCGCTGGCGGTGCTCATCGTCACGCTCACCTTCAGCGGCGAGCTGCAGCAGCAGGTGCTGCTGATCCCGGTGCTGTATTCGCTGTTCATCGTCCTGAGCTCCACGGCCGTGACGCTGTGGTTCCGGCGCCTGGCCGAGCGCGAGGCGCTGGCGCGCGACCGGGCGAAGGTCGGGGCGCTGGAGGCGGCAGCCGCGCGCTGAGGGCCTCCAGCCCTGGGAAATCCGGGCGCCGCAGATCCGGGACATCGAAGGGTTCGCGCACGGCCCACGGTGTCCGACGTCCGGCGTCGGATGACGCCCCGCTGCTATGCTGATCCGCATGAAGAACTTGCTCCGCTGCGCGCTGCTGGCCGCGCTCGTCACGCCCCTCGTGGCGCTTGCCCAGTCCTGGCCCACGGCCAAGCCGATCCGCATGGTGATCCCGTTTCCGGCGGGAGGCGCCACCGACATCGTGGGGCGCACGATCGCGCAGAAGCTCTCGGCCTCGATCGGCCAGCAGATCGTCATCGACAACAAGCCCGGAGCAGGCGGCACCATCGGGGCCGACCTCGTGGCCAAGGCGCCCGCGGACGGCTACACGATCCTGATGGCCACGAGTTCGACGCACTCGGTCGGCCCGGCGCTCAGCGCGAAGATGCCCTACGACGCCTTTCGCGACTTCGCGCCCGTGGTGCACGTGGCCAACGCGCCGAGCGTGCTCGTGGTCGGGCGCAACTTCCCCGCTTCCACCGCGCAAGAGCTCGTGGCGCTGCTCAAGCGCAGCCCCGGGAAGTACAACTTCGGATCCAGCGGCATCGGCACCTATCCGCACCTGTCGGCCGAGATGTTCAAGTGGCGAGCCGGAGGGCTCTTCGTCGTGCACATCCCGTACCGTGGCACGGGCCTCGTGATCACGGACCTGGTGGCCGGGCAGATTGCCTTCCTCATGGACAGCATCGTGTCGGCACAACCCCACATCGCCGATGGCAAGGTCAAGCCGCTGGCCGTCAGCGGCTCGCGGCGCTCGATCTCCGCCCCGACGGTGCCCACCTTCGCCGAGGCAGGCATCCCGGGCATGGACTTCAGCAACTGGTTCGGCGTCTTCGCGCCCACCGGCACGCCGACGGAGATCGTGCAGCGCCTGAACCGCGAGCTCAACGCGGCGCTGCGCTCGCCCGAGGTGGCGGAGCGGCTGCAGCGTGCCGGCGCCGAGCCGGTGGGGGGCACCCCCGAGCAGTTCTCGAAGGTCTACCGCGACGAGTTCGAGAACTGGAAGGCCGTGATCCAGCGCGCGGGCATCAAGGGCGAGTGAGCGCGCCGTTCGCGCCGTTCACTGGCGCAGCATGTCGGTCAGCGGCATTCCCGTGAGCTCGCGCGCGCCGCGCGCGAGCCACCACATCAGCGCCATCATCATCAGCATCGACGGCAGCGCGATCACGGGGTAGCTCAGCAGGGTGAGCCGGCCCAGCTCCTCGTTGAAGGCTTCCGTGCCGGCCGGGCTCGTCACGACCCAGCGCGCGAGCACGTAGTTCATCACCGAGGAGAAGCCGAAGGTGCCGGCCAGGTAGAGCGTTCCTCGGCGCAGCCGCAGCTCGAAGGGTACGGCTGTGCCGCGGCTGGCCAGCGCCGCCTCGATGCGGTCGACGTCGAAGATCTGCCGGTTGAAGACGAAGATGCGGATCAACGGCCAGCGCGTCCAGTTCGACCCGAGCACGGCCACGCCGATCAACCCGGGCACGGCGGCTTCCTTCACCGCGAGCCAGTAGGGGTCCACCTTCAACAGCCCGATGCCGCCCGTGAGCAGCGTGCTCACCACGCCCAGCACGGCCATCGGGCTCACCTTGCGCCGCGTGAAGGCCTCGCGCAGGCCCCAGCCGATCGGGAACGCCAAAGCGAGCACGAGCGCGCCGGCTGGCCCGAGACGCTGCGCCGAGCTCAGCTGCATCAGCACGATGGCCGGCACGATCACGGTGATGCCCAGTTCGAGCAGCGGGTTGCCGTTGGCCGGGCGGCTCGCAGTGGCCGCGGTGGGCCGGGGGGTGTCGGGGTCGGTCATCGGCAAAGGTTGGTCCTGCAGGGGGGCAAGCGTAGCGGAGAAGCCCGCTCAGGTACGGGCCGAAAAGGTCCAGAGGCGGTTGGCGGCGTAGCCGGCCAGCAGCACCAGCCCGGTGGCGACGGCCTGCGCCACGAGCCAGTGCCAGCCGAGCACCGTGGTGGCGGCCCAGACGAGCAACCCGTTGAGCAGCGCACCGGCTGCCGCCACGGCCAGGAAGCGCGGCAGCGCCTGGCGGTGCGGCGCGGCGTGGCCCGCGAATGTCCAGGTGCGGTTCAGGCCGTAGCCGATGATGGCGCCCAGCCAGGCGCCTGCCACCGACGCGAACCCGGCCGGCCATGCAGCGAGCTCCACGAGTCCGCCCATCAGCGCGTAGTGAGCCGCCGTGGCCACGCCGCCAGCCACCGTGTAGCGCCACAGGCCGCGCAGGTGTTGCCGGGGGCTCACGGCTTCGGTGCCTGACGGGACGGCGGATGGCGCCTCAACGCTGCACGACCAGCAGCTCGTAGCCCTGGTGCAGCCCCGCGCGCTGCATCCGGGTCCGCAGCGCCGCGGGTGGTTGCTCGTCGCTCCAGCGGCGGATGGCGACGAAGCGGCGCCCGACCGCCGGTTGCACGGCCGCTGCGGCATCCAGATGCGCGCCCAGGGCCTCGAAGTCGGCCAGCGGCTTGTAGCGGCCGTGGCCGTAGAAGGCCACCGAGAACTGGTTCGCGCCGACGAAAAGGAGCTCGTCGCCCGGCTGCCGCTGCGACTCGAAGGCGGCGATGACATCGTGGGCCGACTTCACCTCGCCCTCGACGACACGCTTGGTGGTGGCGCCCACGAAGAGTGCAGCGGTGACGAGCAGGCCGAGGGCCAGGAGCCGCTCGGTGCGCTGCACACGGCCATCGCGTGCGAGCCAGGCCGCACCGAGGATGGCCAGTGCGGGCAGGCCTGGCAGCACGTAGGTCCACAGGATGTTGCGCGAGGCGGTGAAGAACAGGCACGGCCACAGCACCCAGGCCAGGAGGTACACCCCCTGGCGCACGGGCGAGGCGGGGGGCTGCGGGTCAGCCGGCCTGAGTTGCGCGCGCCGCCCCCAGGCCAGCAGGGGCAACAACAGTGTCCAGGGCAGGCAGGCCTGAAGCAGGAAGGCCCAGATCATCCCTCGCGGCTCGAGGTGGGCATTGCCGTAACGGTCGCCGTCCCACCCCGGCACCGTGAAGCGCCGCCAGTGCTCGCCCACGAGGAAGTAGTCGAGGAAGCCGGGCGTCTTGCGCTCGGCCAGGAGGTACCAGGGCACGGCAATCACCAGCATCAGCAGGGTCCCGCGCAGCCAGGGCAGGCCGTGCCAGGTGCGGGCAAACGCCCGCGTGGCGAGCACCCAGGCCGTCATCGGAAAGCCCGCCAGCACCAGGGCGATCGGTCCTTTGGCGAGCAGCCCGATGGCCAGCCCCACGAAGAGCAGCCAGCCCTCGCGCCCGGCCTCGGCGGCCGGCGCGTGCAGGCCCCGCCAGAAGCCGCGCATGGCCAGCACCAGGCCCACGAGCAGCGCCATGTCGGTGAGGACCGCGCCGGCGCACAGGTAGAACAAGGCAGCGGCCCACAGCAGCACCACGGCCAGCTGGGCCCGGCCAGCTCCGTGCTCGCGACGCTGCCAGTCCCACACCACGAGCGCCACGAGGACGCCGGCCAGGAAGTGCCCCACACGCGCCCCGAAGCCATTGACGCCGAAGACGCCCATGCCGGCGGCCGTCATCCAGGTGTACAGCGGCGGCTTGCCCCAGAAGGGCACGCCATCTTCGAACCACGGCGTGATCCAGTCTCCGAGCTCGAGCATGCGCCGACCGATGTCGGCGTAGCGCGCTTCGCTCGTGTCGGCCACTGGCACGAGCGCCAGCGAGGCCAGGCGCACGAGCAGGAGCGCGCCGAGCGTCCACCACAGCAGTGCGCTCGCGCGTGAGGCCGCCGGCCCGGCCGCTGGCCTCACGCCCCCGCCTCCGGCCGTCCGGGAGCGGCGGGCCGCGAGGGGTGGTGGTAATCCAGCAGGAAGAGCGGGCGCTGCTTGGTCTCGATGAAGAGCCGGCCGAGGTACTCGCCCAGGATGCCGATGGACATCAGCTGCAGGCCGCCGAGCAGCAGGATCGTCACGATCAGGGTCGGGAAGCCCGCCACCGGCTCGCCGAAGACGAGCGTCTTGAAGACGAAGACCAGCGCGTAGACGAAGGCTGCCAGGGCGCTGAACAGCCCGGCCCAGGTGGCGAGCTTGAGCGGCACCACCGAGAAGCCCGTGATGCCCTCGAGCGCGAAGTTCCAGAGCTTGCGGTAGTGCCACTTCGTGTATCCGGCGGCACGCGGGTGGCGGTCGTAGTCGATCGTGGCCTGCCGGAAGCCCACCCAGGCGAACAGGCCCTTCATGAAGCGGTTGTGCTCGGGCAGCAGGTTCAGCGCCTGCACTGCGCGGCGGCTGAGGAGGCGGAAGTCGCCCACGTCGCGGGGAATCGGCACGTCCGACATCCGGTTGATGACGCGGTAGAAGGCGTGCGCGGTGGCGCGCTTGAGCCAGGTCTCGCCGTCACGCGAGCGGCGCCGCATGTTCACCACATCCGCTCCCTCGCGCCAGGCCTGCAGCATCTGCGCGATGAGTTCGGGCGGGTCCTGCAGGTCGGCGTCGATCAGCACCACGGCCTCGCCTTGCGCCAGGCGCAGGCCGGCCGACATCGCTGCCTCCTTGCCGAAGTTGCGACTCAGCCGCGCCACGGCCACCGCAGGCTCCGCGGCCTGCAGCTGCGCCAGCGCACCGGGCGTGCCGTCGGAGCTGCCGTCGTCGACATAGACGATCTCCCAGCTCGAGCCTGTGCCGCGCAGGGCGTGCGACAGCCGCTGGTGCAGCGCCGGCAGCGCCTCCTCTTCGTTGAAGACGGGGACGATCACCGACAGGGTGCAGGTGCACGCCACCGTGGCAGCCGGCTCTGCGGGGACGAGCAAGGTAGACACCCCCTAAGTGTGTCATGGCCGGTGCGCTGCGCGCCTGGCGGCATGCGGCCATGCGCGGGCGCAAGCACCGGGGCCGGCAAGCGGGCAGGGTCGGCCATCCCAGGAGAGCCCGATGAACGCCCACGCCGAAGCCCCGCCGAGCCAACCAGCGGTGGTCACCCGTTGTGCGCTGCACGCCGTGCCGCGCACGCTGCTGATCCCGCTGGTTGCCCGGGCCTGGGGCGCAGAGCGCTTCCCCTGGCTGGCCTGCGGCGACCACGATGCGAAGCGCCTGCTGGCCTGCGTGGAACCGCACGCACGCGCGCTGCTGGACGATGCGCCTGTGGTGCTCAACGTGCTCTGGCGCACACACGTGCTCAAGGAGACGGCCGGGCGCTTCTTCCGCGAACACCCGCAGGCGACTGGCGCGAACCTGGGTTGCGGGCTGTCCAACCCCTTCCAGTGGCTCGACACGGGCCACAACACCTGGCTCGACGCCGACCTGCCCGAAGTCATGGCCTTGCGCGACGCGCTGCTGCCATCGCGCACGCCACGGTGCCGCAGCGCGGCGACGGACCTGTGCACGCCCGGATGGTGGAGGCGCCTGGGACTGCCCACCGCCAGCCCAGCCACACGCCGGGGTCGGCGGCCGGCCGACCCGGTCTTCCTGTTGTGCGAAGGCGTGCTGATGTACCTGCAGCCACGCCAGGTGCGCGCGGTGCTGCAGGAATTCGCCGATCACGCACCGCCGGGCTCTGAGCTGCTGGCGGACTTCATCTCGCACATGGGCGTGGGCCACGCGCGCTGGGTGCCGAGCCTGGCCCACAGCCGCGCACAGTTCCACTGGGGCGCCCGCCAGTGGTCGGACTTCACCGATGCGCACCCGAGGTTGCGCTTGCTGGAGCGGCGCAGCGCTGCAGAGTGCTACGGGTGGTGGGCCCGGCTGGCGGAGGCGGGTTGCCAGCCGCTGCTCGGGCCTGCCCTCTACGGGATGGCGCTGCTTGGCGTCGGCAACGGCGACAGGCAAGCCCCTACTTCAGCACCTCGAAGAGGTTGTTGAAGTCGTCCGTCCACGGCCGCCGGCCCGTGACGGCCGGCAAGGCGGTGGCCTTGCCGTCCTTCTGGAGCATCGCCAGCAGCCATTCGTTGCGGGTGATCACCACCCAGTCGGAGTGGTACTGCGGGCTGTCGGACGGCGGCTCGTCCACGACCAGCACGGCCTGCCACCCGATCTGGTCGGCCAGCTGGCGCACGACGCCGCGCAGGTCGAGGTAGCGGTTGGTGATGTGGAAGACGATGGCACCGTCGTCCACGACGTGGCGGCGGTAGGCCTGCATCGCCTCCTTCGTGATGAGGTGCACCGGGATCGAATCGCTCGAGAAGGCGTCGATGGCCAGCACCTGCAGGCGCTGCGGCGCCTCGCGCTCGAGCACCAGGCGCGCGTCGCCCAGCGGCGTGACGATCTGCGCCTGCGACTGCGAGAGGTAGGTGAAGCGACGCTTGGCAAGCTCGAGCACCTGCGGGTTGATCTCGTAGATGCGGTAGTGGTCGCCCTTGCGGCCGTAGGTGGCCAGCGTGCCCACGCCCAGGCCGATCAGGCCGGCACGCTGGGGCTGGTCACCCTGGACTTCCCGCATGCCCTGCAGCGTCAGCCCGATGCCCGAGTTCGGCCCGTAGTAGGTGGTGGCCTCGCGCTGGCGGTCCGGGTTGCGGTACTGCTCGCCATGGATGATGACGCCGTGCAGCAGGCGGTCGCGCGCGTTGAGCTCGCTGTCGGGCTCCACCGCCTGCACGCGCAGCGTGCCGTAGAAGTTGCGCGACATGTCGCTCGCGCCCTGGCGCACGTAGCCGTCGTAGTCGTGGTACGCCACGAGGCACCCGATGGCGCAAGCGGCGCACAACCCGCCGCGCCACCACGCGCGCGAGGCCAGAGACAGGCCGGCTGCCAGGAGGGCCACCAGCGCCAGAGCCTGCGGGAACTCCCAGGTCCAGTCGTAGATGCTGGGTGCCACGAGGCCCACCAGCAGGCCGCCCAGTGCCCCGCCCAGCGACACCATGAGGTAGAAGCGCGTGAGGTGCTGCGGGTGTGGCTTGCGCCGCACCAGTTCGCCGTGGCAGAACATGCAGGCCAGGAACAGGCCGATTCCGTAGAGGGGGACCGCCTGCGTCACCGGCATGATCGAGCGCACCGGGGCAAGCCAGGGCGCCGTGTCCTGAGGATCCAGGCGCCAGCTCAGCGCGCCGAGCATCACGAGGGCCAGCAGTGCGGCCAGCGGCACCATCCACGAGGGCCGGTACCAGCCTTGGCCGTCGAAGGTCAGGATGAAGGTGGTGAGGTACAGCACCAGCGGCAGCACCCACAGGAAGGGCACCGAGGCGACGTTCTGCGTGATGTGCGTGGTGGTGCCCAGCAGCATCACCGAGCCCAGCGCGGAGAGCGTGAGCCACAGCAGCTGGCGGTGCCAGGCGGGTGCGGCAGGCACTTCGGCGGCTGCTGGAGCAGCACCTGGCAAGGCCGCCGGGTCGGCCGGCGGCTGCACTTCCTCGGGCTGGGGCGCGCGCTGCCCACCCCGCACTGCCGCCCAGGCGGAACCCGCTGCGAGAACGGCGAAGAGGGCGTAGCCCGCGCTCCAGGCCCAGGACTGCAGCTTCACGCTCGTGAGCGGCTCGATCAGGGGCGGGTAGGCGATGAGCGCGCCCAGCGAGGCCACGTTGCTCAACGCGTACAGGCGGTACACCTGCCCGTGCTCGAAGCGGCGCGCGAACCAGGCCTGCACGAGCGGGCCGGTGGTGGACAGCATGAGGTAGGGCAGGCCGATGGTGACGGCCAGCAGCAGCAGGATGCGCCCCACGGGCTCGGAGTCTGCCTGCGGCTTGAGCGCCTCGCTCGCGACGATGGGCAGCGCTGCCAGGCTCAGCAGAAGCAAGGCGGTGTGCACGATGGCCTGCCGGCGCGTACCCACGCGTCGGATCATCGTGTCGGCATAGAAGTAGCCTGCCAGCAGCACGCACTGGAAGAAGACCATGCAGGTCGTCCACACGGCCGACGAGCCGCCGAACCAAGGCAGGATCTGCTTGGCGATGATCGGCTGGACCAGGAACAGCAGGAAGGCCGACAGGGCGATCGTGGAGGCGAAGAGCAGCATGGTCGTCTGCCATCCCGATGCCCGGGTGGCGCAGGGGTGAGGGCGCGCGCCCGTGCCGGGTTGCCTCGCGGCGCAGGCCACGGGGCCGAAGGGACGAAGTATCGGGCAAAGCGCCTGGGCGCGCCCGCGCGGGGTGCGGGTACTGCCGCTCCCGAGCCTGCGATCCCAGGCCGGTCAGCGGCCCCTCACCACCCGATGGCCTTGGGCAGCCACAGGGCGATCTGCGGATAGAAGAACACCAGCGCCAGGGCCACGCCCTGCAGGCAGATGAAGGGCACGACACCCTTGTAGATGTCCTGGATCGTGACCTCGGGCGGCGCCACGCCCTTCAGGTAGAACAGGGCCCAGCCGAAGGGCGGCGTGAGGAAGGACGACTGCAGGTTCACGGTGATCAGCATGGCCAGCCAGATCGGGTCCACGCCCTGGGCCAGCAGTACGGGCATGAACAGCGGCACCGCGATGTAGCTGATCTCGATCCACTCGATGAAGAAGCCGAGCACGAAGATGATCAGCATCATGAACCAGATGTCGCTGTTCACGCCGCCGGGCAGCCAGTCGAACATCCTCGTGATCAGGTCCTCGCCGTGCAGGCCGCGGAAGGCGAGCGCGAACACCTGCGCCATGATGAGGATGAGCATCATCATCGCCGTGATCTTGGTGGTCTCCAGTGCCACGGCCTTCAGGATCGGCACGCTGAAGCGGCGGCTGAAGACGGCGATCAGGACCGAGCCCACGGCCCCCATCGACGCGGCCTCGGTGGGGGCGGCCACGCCGCCCACGATGGAGCCGAGCACCGCCACCACGAGCAGGATGGGCGGCACCACCACCTTCCAGAAGCGTATGGCGAGCTCGCGCCGGCCAACCTGGCTGCGTTCCTCCACCGGCAGGGCCGGCATCAGGTCGGGCGACATCCAGCCACGGATCAGCAGGTAAACGATGTACACGCCCGCCAGCAGCAGGCCCGGTCCCACGGCAGCCGCGAACAGCGTGCCCACCGACAGCTGCATGATGTCCGACAGCAGGATCAGGATCAGGCTCGGCGGGATGATCTGGCCCAGCGTCCCCGATGCGCAGATTGCGCCGCATGCGATGCCCTTGTCGTAGCCGCGCCGGATCAGCGTGGGCAGCGTCAGCAGGCCCAGGGTGATGACGGTGGCCCCGACGATGCCGGTGGTGGCTCCCATCAGCACGCCGAAGAGGATGATCCCCACGCCCATTCCTCCTCGGACGCCGCCGGCCAGGTGGCCCATCACATCCAGCAGGTCGTCGGCCAGGCGCGACTTCTCGAGCATCACGCCCATGAAGACGAACAGCGGGATCGACATCCACTGGTAGCCCGCCACGACGCCGAACACGCGCGCGGGCAGCAGGTTGAAGAGGCTGTCTCCGAAGCCCAGCCAGCCGAACACGAAGCCCACGGTGGCCAGCGTGATGGCCACCGGCACGCCGATCATCAGCAGCACGAAGAAGGCCACCAGCATCAGGATGGCCAGGGTCTGGGTGTCGAACATGGACGCTCAGTCGGAAGAGGGGCGGGTGGTCACGACGCGGATCAGTTCGGCCAGTGCCTGCAGCGCCAGCAGCGTGAAACCCACGGGGATCAGGCCCTTGAGCAGCCAGCGCCAGGGGATACCGCCCGGGTCGGCTGATTTCTCGCCGATCGAGAAGGACTGCCCCACGTACGCCCAGGACAGCTTGATGAAGATGAGCGCCACGGCCAGCGTCAGCAAGGCCGAGGCGATGTTGACGAGCCGCTTCCTGCGAGGCGTGTAGTGGGCGTAGAAGAGGTCCACGCGCACGTTGTCGCCGCGCTGCAGCGCGTAGCTCATGCCCAGGAGGATGAGCGTGGCCAGCAGGTGCCACTCCAGCTCCTGCGCCCACACCGAACCCAGGCTCAGGCTGTAGCGCAGCAGCACGTTGGCGGCCACCAGCGCAATCATGGCCAGGGTCACCCACAGGATGACCTGGCCGATGGTGTCGATGAGCCGCTCGATGCGGCTGGCCAGCTCCGTCGCGGCGCCAGGCTGCTGCGGCCCGGGATCAGCCACGAACCTTGAGGTGGTAAGCCTCCTCGCTGACTTCCTGCCACCGGTCGTACTTGGCCTTGAAGGCGAAGTACGAGTCGTGCACCTTCCTGGTCAGGGGATCCTTGATGCCTTCTGCCAGCACCTTCTCCGTCTCCCGGCGCAGCGCGGCGATGACGGAATCGGGCAGCGGCTTGGCGATCACCTTCTGGTTCTTGATGAGGTCTTCCATGGCATCGGAGTTGGCCTTCTGGCACCAGCCTTCGCTGATCACGTTGCAGGCGGCCGCAGCGTTCTCCACGATGGCCTGCAGGTCCCTCGGCAGCTTGCTCCAGGCGGCCTTGTTGATCAGCAGCTCCGACACCGTGGCCGACTCGTGCCAACCCGTCGTGTAGTAGAACTTGGCGGCCTTGTGCAAGCCCAGGCGCCTGTCCTGGAAGGGGCCGACGAACTCCGCTGCGTCGATGACGCCGCGCTCGAGAGCCGGGAAGATTTCACCGCCCGGCAGCACCTTCACGTCCACGCCGAGATTCGCGTAGACCTTGCCGGCCAGGCCCGGGATGCGCATCTTCAGGCCCTTGAGGTCGGCCACGCTGTTGATCTCCTTCTTGAACCAGCCCGTCATCTGCACGCCGGTGTTGCCGCAGGGCATGGCCACCATCCCGAAGGGTGCATAGACCTCGTTCCACAGGTCGATGCCGCCGCCGTCGTAGAACCAGCCGTTCATGCCCTGGAAGTTCAGGCCGAAGGGCACGGCGGTGAAGTACTGCGCCGCGAAGGTCTTGCCCGTCCAGAAGTAGCTGTTGGCATGGTTCATCTCCACCGTGCCGGCGCGAACGGCATCGAAGCCTTCGAAGGCGGGGATCAGTTCGCCCGCCCCGAAAACCTGGATCTTCAAGCGGCCACCCGACATGGCGTCGATGCGCCGCGCGAGATCGACTGCGCTGCCCGGGCCTTCCATGTAGAACGGGGCGCCCTTGGCGTAGGCGCTCGTCATCTTCCAGTTGAAGGTCTGCTGCGCCGCGACCACGGCAGGAAAGCCGAGGGCGGCACCGCCCGCACCGGCTGCTAGGCCACGGGCGACGAATGAACGACGGTTCGAGGGCATCGGGAGGGCTCCAGTGGGTTGATTGAAGCCACCTACCGCAAGCTGCGTGCCAGCCTCCAGACCGCTGCGAGCGCCTGTGTGCACCAGACCGGGCTGCAGGAGCCACCTGTTGGTGCGTGTACGGGCCGCCCTGTTCGGTGCCCACGCAACGGTCGCCTTGAGGTGCGCCGCGTCGGGAGCGAAGTCAGCCCGACCCGTGCGGTGGCATAGTCGGCGCTCATCGCTTCGTGCAGTCCCCCACAGGAGTCCCGATGTTTCGCCAGGAGTACGTTGACTACAGTGAACTCATGGCCCAGTTGACCGCCTGGGCTGACCAGCACCCCGGGCTCGCACACCTGTCCACCCTGGGCACGAGCGCGCAGGGCCGCGAGATCCCGCTGCTCACCATCGGCCGCGACCCCGGGCAAGGGCGCCCGGCGGTGTGGGTGGACGGCAACATGCATGCGTCAGAGGTCTGCGGCACGAGCGTGGCGCTTGCGATCGCCGAGGATCTGCTGGCCCTGCACGGCGGGCGCAACGAGGTGGGCGGCAAGCCGCTGCCTGCGCACATGGCCGCGGCGCTGCGCGAGACGCTGTTCTACATCGTGCCTCGCATCTCGCCCGACGGCGCCGAGACCGTGCTCAAGACCGGGCGCTACGTGCGCTCCAGCCCTGTGAACGACCGCGCTGCCCAGGGGCATGCCCACTGGCAGGGCGCGGACGTGGACGGCGACGGTCTGGCCCTGACGATGCGCAAGCTCGACCCCGAGGGCGAACTCGTCGAGCTGCGAGACGAGAGCGGCCAGGTGCTGCAGCCGCCCGTGATGACCGCACGCCTGCCCGAGGACGAGGGCCCGTTCTACAAGCTCTACCCCGAGGGTCACATCGTCAACTTCGACGGGCGCACGATCCCGCCCCCGAACTTCCTGGGCGACAACGTCTACGACTTCAACCGCAACTTCCCCTGCAGCTGGAAGCCCGAGCCGATGCAGGCGGGTGCCGGCCACTTCCCCGGCAGTGCCCCGGAGACCCGCGCGGTGCTGGACTTCGTCACGCGCCACCCGAACATCATGGTGTGGCTGAACCTGCACACCTTCGGGGGCGTGCTGATCCGGCCCCTGGGCGACCAGCCGGATTCCAAGCTCCACCCCGGCGACCGCGCGGTCTACGAGCAGGTGGAGGCGTGGATGACCGAGCACACGGGCTACCCGACGGTCAGCGGCTTCCACGAGTTCCTGTACGAGCCCGACAAGCCGCTGCACGGTGATCTGACCGATTACGCCTACCTCCAGCGCGGCGCGCTGGCCTATGTGGTGGAGCTGTGGGACGTGTTTGCGCAGCTGGGCATCGAGCGCAAGAAGCCGTTCGTCGACCACTACAGCAAGTTCACCCGCCAGGACCTGCGCCGCCTGGCCGAGCTGGACCGCACGCAGAACGCGGGCCGTCTGTTCCGCCCGTGGCGCAAGGTGCAGCACCCGCAGCTCGGCGAGGTGGAGGTGGCGGGCTACGACCCGCGCGTGGGCATCTGGAACCCGCCGCTGGAGCGCCTGGACGAGACCTGCCAGGCGCAGTCGGCAGCGTTCCTGCGGGTGGCCGCGCTGGTGCCGCGCGTCGAGCTGCAGGTCGTCGGCCAGCAGCGCGATGCCACCAGCGGCACGACCCGCATCGAGCTGCGCATCGCCAACCGGGGCTACCTGGGCACCTGCGGGCTGCCCTCGGCGCAGGCGCTGCCCCACGCCGAGCCGCTGCGCCTGACCGTGCAGGCCGAGGGCGGCGCACGGGTGCTGGCGCCGAGCGAGGCGGTGATCGAGATCGGCCACCTCGAGGGCTGGGGCTCTGGCCTGTACGGCGGCTCGAGCGTGTTCTCGCCCTGGACGCGCGGCAACGGGCACGAGCGCTTCGTCACGCTGGTGGTGCAGGGCCCGGGGAGCCTGCGGGTGCAGGTGCGCAGCTGCCGGGTCGGGAACTACGCGATCGATGTGATGGTGGCCTGAGCCGGCTTGTCGTGCCGGCGCTCGGCGCGTCTGCGCGCCGCTGTCACCAGCCCCTCGAACAGCCGCAGGTGGCCGGGGCCTTCCGACAGCTCGGGGTGCCACTGCACGCCCCATGCGCACCCCCCGGTGAGTTCGATGCCCTCGATCAGGCCTTCGTCGTCGCGGGCGCTGACACACCAGCGCGCACCGACCGACGCGAGTGCCTGGTGGTGATGCGAGACGCCTTCCAGGCGTGTCGTGCCCGTGAGGACGCACAGGGAAGAGCCAGGCTGAATCTCCACGGCGTGGGTGGCCTTGTCCGCGTGCGGCTGGCTGCCGGGGCGGTCATCCGGCAGGTGCTGCAGCAGCGTGCCGCCGCCGGCCAGTCCGAGCAGCTGCATGCCGTAGCAGATCCCCAGGGTGGGCAGGCCCGCTGCCAGCGCGGCGTGCGCGAGTGCGAAGTCGAAGTCCTGCTTCGGGGCGGGCACCGGGCGTGCCGCCGCATGGGTCGGGCCCAGGCCGAGGCGCGCCGTGTCGAAGTCGGCGCCACCCGAGAAGAGCAGGCCGTCCGCTCGGGCGAGGAGTTCGGCCACGCCACGCTCGATGGCGGCCTCAGGCGGGTAGGCGACCACGAAAGGCCAGCCGCCAGCCTGCTCGATGGCTGCGGTGTAGCGCAACGACAACCGCACCTCGGTTCGCGGCTCCTCGACGTACTGGCCGACGATGGCGATGGCAGGGCGCATGAGGCGCCGGTGCCCTTCAGCCCTGCGCGCGCAGCCAGGCGTAGGCGGCCAGGCCCGCGCCTGCCATCCCCATCACGATGAGGATGACATGGCCGCCCATGATGCCGGCCACGGCCAGAGCGGCGCCCGAGGCGGCCAGCAGTACCGGGCCCGTGAGCGAGCGGCTGAGGCTCAGGCCGCGCAGCGACCAGAAGCCCAGGGCCGCCACACCCAGTGCCACGAGGAAGACCGCCGGCTGCTGGCTCGCCAGGCCTGCCGCGCCCACCGCGGCTGCCGAGGCCAGCAGCAGCATCGGGCCCTTCAGGAAGCGGCCCGCATCCAGGCCGCGCAGCGACCAGAAGCCCAGGCCAAGCAGGGCGGCGGCAAAGAGGATCATCGGAAGGTTCATGTTGAACAGTGCCGCGGCCAGCAGGATCGCGCCGGCTGCCATCAGCAGGTAGGGACCGGTGGTGGGCTTGAACGTCATGGTGTCTCCTGAAGAGGTGGACGCCGCGTGGCGGGTGCAGGGATGCGCCTGCTCGGCAAGCCCCGGCAGTGTGGATCCGGGTGGGCCTGGGTGCCTCAGCATAGACCCGAAGGTCCGCGGGCGGCCTGGACAGAAAAAAGCCGCCTGGCACAACGACGTGCGAGACGGCATCTCGGTAACGAATCGAATTCGGCGCGGTGCGCCGAAAACTTGGCTCCCCGACCTGGGCTCGAACCAGGGACCTACGGATTAACAGTCCGGCGCTCTACCGACTGAGCTATCGGGGATCAGCCGCGCATTATACCCAGCGTCCAGCGCCGGGCCATCGATCCGCTGCGGCCGCGCACCGCTCGGCCTGCAGGGGCCGGCGGCAAGGGGTGGCGCACCCTAACTTGTTTAAGTGACTGACAGCGCGGTGGCCCGTCCTTAGACTGGTCCGACACTTGAAGGTGACGCCCATGACTGCTCGTTCATCGAACCGGAGATTCCTTTCCGCGATTGGCGCCCTGGCGCTGGGTCTGGCGGCGGCCGGTGCCCACGCGCGCGAGATCGCCTACATCTCATCGTCTGGCGGTTACATGCTGCACGAGTCGGGAGGACAGGCGGTCACGGCGAACTGGGAAGGACAGGCGCCGCTGCAGAGCTTCACTGGATACGGCGCCGTGCGTCAGCGCGGCAAGTGCCTGACCGGGCGCGGCCCGGGCGGCCAGCCGCTGACCTGGGAGCCGTGCCGGGCGGGCGACAGGAACCAGGCGTGGCAGTTCTCGCCCTCGAAGTTCGTGAACGAGGCGGGCTGGTGTGCGGACGTGGAGGGCAACCGAGGCGGCGCAGGCGTGCGGGTCATCGCCTGGCAGTGCTCGGGCGGGTCCAACCAGCGCTGGAAGGCGCACATGGCGGAGTCCGCGAACGCGGTGGCGGCCAGGATGAGCGACCCGCGCGCGGCCGCCCTGCTGCGGGAGAACGCGGCGCGTGCGCCAGTCGGCAGTGCGATCGACCTTCGCACCGGGCAGTTGCTGAACATCGGCGTGGGCGGTCTGCGCAGCGCGCCGGCCGGGCAAGTCGGTGTGACAGCCGGCGGCGGAAAGCTGATCGCCGCGGGTGGCTTGAATTGACCGCGCGGCGGGCAGCGCCGCGGGTCTCGATGTGCGCGCTGTGGGCAATCAAGCCCGGCCCGGCTTTCCTGGACCTTCCCCAGGCCGAGCGGGCGTCGGACGGAATCGGCGCCTACGCCAAGTACAGGATTGCGGGCGGGTCGTTCGACGGCTTCTTCTTTCTGCACCGGGACAACGGCCAGTTGCAGGTCGGCCGCAACGGCTGGGGCCGCTGCATGCCGATCTGAGGCCCCGGGGGCTGCTCCGCGCTCAGAGATCGGCCTGCACGCTCACGCGCCAGGTGCGCGGCGCGAGCGGGAAGAGGTAGGCGTGGCCGAACTGGTAGGGTGCCTCGCGCCAGGCGCGGCGGTCGGTGGCGTTGTCCAGGCCGGCGCGCCAGGTAAGCGTGGCCGCGCTGGTGCGCACGGTCCAGCGGGCAGACAGGTCCAGGCGGCTCCAGCCCGGAATGCGCAGCGAGTCGTCGTAGGGCAGCACGGTCCGGTTGCCCTCGGCCAGGAGCAGCGCCGAGAGCTCGGCTCCGCCAAGCATGGCAGCGCGCCACGTGGTGCCCGCGCGCAGCGTGGCCTGGGGCACGTTCACGGGTCGTCTGCCGTTGGCGGCGGGGTCGCTTGAGCCGAGGCGCTCGGCTTGCAGCCACATCGCGCCGGCGTGCCACTGCCAGGCGCCCGTGCGCCACTGGCCCTGCAGCTCGACTCCGCGGTGGCGGGCGCTGCCGTCGACGGCGCGCACGCACGTGCGCGCGGCGTCGCAGCTGCCCAGGTCGACCGCCAGCGGCCGCTCGATGTCGAAGGCCGCCAGCGTCAGTTCGGAGGCGTCGCCACGGTGCTTGGCACCCGCCTCGAGCTGTCGACTCGCCAGGGCGGGCAACGGCTGCCCGGCATTCACGTAGCGTGCCCGGTTGGGCGCGACGTCCACCTCGAGGCCCCGACCCCAGCTCGCGTAGACGAGCGTGCGCGGCGTGAGGTCGTGCGCCAGCGCCAGCCAAGGCGTGGTGGCCGACTGCTGCAGCCGCGTGGCGCGCAGGCCGTCGGAGGCCGGGCTCGTGCGCTCGGCACGCCGGTCGAGCTGCACGTGCCGCAGCCCGGCCCACAGCTGCCAGGCAGGGGCGAGCTGCACGGCGTCGCGCAGCGACCATTCGGTGCTGCGTTCATCCCGGTTCGTGTTGGCGTCGGTGTAGCCGGCGGAAGGGGTGGCCTGCAGCGTGCCGTCGATGCGGCCCGTGCCCGCGAGGTCGAACACCTGATCCTGGAAGCGGCCTTCGTAGCGCGTGAGGAGCACGCCAGCGTGCAGCCGGTGCACGACCGGGCCGAGCACGAGGCGCCCGGACACCGAGACCTCGGCTGCATCGCTCGTGCGGCGCTCGTTGTCGCTCACGTACTCCCAGAAGCTGAAGGTGCCGTCGGGCGCGTAGCGGTCGCACCAGTCCGGGCAGGCGTAGTCGGGGGTGTAGACGCCGTAGGGAAAGGCAGTGCGGTCGTCGGTGCGCAGGCGCTGCGTCATGGCGTGCGCGACGAGCTGCCACTCGGGTGACAGGCGCTGCGTCCAGCGCAGCGAGGCGGTGCGGCCCGCGAAGACGACCGGCTGTGTCCAGCCCTGGTTGTTCAGGTTCACGCGTGGATCGATGCGCGCGGCATCCGGCACGGCCGACCCGAGCAGGCTGAAGCCGGGGACGCTGGGCTGGCGCTGGCCGCTGATCTCGACCTCGGCTTCCAGCCGGGAGCCGGGAGCCACGGTGAGGTCCGCCGCGAGTGCGAGCAGGTGGCGCCGACCCTTTGCATCGCGCACCTGCGGATCGAGCTGGGTGGCCGACGCGTTCAGGCGCAGCCCGGCGGCTCCGGCGGGCCCGAAGCGCTGGCTCCAGTCGACGGCTGCCGTGAGCGTGCCGTCGGTCTCCCAGCCCACCGTGCCGCGGTGCAGCCGCTGCACCGGGCGCTTGACGACGAGGTTGACGAGCCCGCCCGGGGCACTGGTGCCGGCCTGGATGCCGCTGGCCCCCTTGAGCCACTCCAGCCGCTCGAGGTTGCCCAGTGCGAGCGCGGTCTCGGCGTTGATCGGCAGCCCATCGCGGCGGAAGTTGAAGCGGTTGTCCAGCGTATAGCCGCGCACCGCGAAGCTGCTCCAGTAGCCCTCGGCGTTGTAGGCGTCGCCCACGGAGGCGTCGAAGCGGGTCAGGGCCGCCAGCGTCGAGGCGCCCGCGTCGGCGAGTTGTTCGGCACTCGCGGCGCCCCCGGAAAGCGGCGACGTGGCCAGGGGCTGGTCGCCAAAGCCGGTGATGCCCGGTGCCCGCTCGGTGCGACCCGTGACGGTCACGGTCTGTGGCGCGCCCTGCGCTGCAGCCTGGACGGTGGCGGCAAGGCAGGCGGCGGCGGCGACCAGGGTCCGCAGGAAGGGAAAACGGGGGGATTCAGGTGAAGCGTGAGCCATCTCGTCGTGTGCGGTGCGCAGCAGGGGAGCCTGTCGGCACGGCCCGCGGCTGGTGTGGGCGCGGTCGGATCGAGATGGCTTCCCTGCGCGAGGATTACCTCAGTCAGGTTCAAAGGGACTTTCTCAGCCGGCACCGTTCCCGAAGGAAGGCGCCAGCACCCCTAGCGAATCCGCATTGTGACGCAAGGCCCGGCCGGGCGCTTGTCAGACCCGAGAAGGTCAGTCGAAGACGGGCGACTCCACGCCCAGCACCTTGTGCAGCTTCGGGCTCGTGGTGGTGTATTGCAGCAGCACCCGCTTTTCCGGGAACACGATGGGGCTGGCGCCGAAGGCGGCCAGGGCCGCTTCGTGGAAGCCCGACAGGATCAGCTTCTTCTTGCCCGGATAGGTGTTGATGTCGCCCACGGCAAAGATGCCGGGCACGCTCGTCTGGAACTTCTCGGTGTCCACGACGAGCTGCTTGCGCTCCAGGTCGAGCCCCCATTCGGCGATTGGCCCGAGCTTGGGGCTCAGCCCGAAGAAGACCAGCAGCATGTCCAGCGGCACGGTGCGCGTGACGCCGTCACCGCCCGTGACCTTGACCTGCGTGAGCCGGCCATCGGCTTCCTCGAAGCCCGACACCTGCCCGACCATGAACTGCATCTCGTAGGCCTCGCATAGCGCGCGCATCTTGGCCACGCTCGCCGGGGCGGCGCGGAAGCCGTCGCGCCGGTGCACGAGGATCACGCTCTCGGCCTTGTGTGGGCCTTCCTGCGCGAAGTTCAGTGCCCAGTCCAGCGCCGAGTCTCCGCCGCCCACGATCAGGAGGTTGCGGCCGGCGAAGAGCGCGGGGTTCTTCACCCGATAGAACAGCTGGCTGCCGTCGAACTTCTCGATGCCGTCTACCTTCAGCGTGCGCGGCTGGAACGAGCCCACACCTCCGGCGATGAAGACCGTCTTGGTCAGGAAGCGCGTGCCCTTGCTCGTCTCGACGTGAAAGCGTCCGTCTTCCTCGCGGCGCACCACGGTGACTTCCTGGCCGAGGTGGAAGGTGGCTCCAAAGGGCTGGATCTGCTTGAGCAGGCTGTCGGTGAGTTCCTGGCCGGTGCACACGGGCACGGCCGGAATGTCGTAGATCGGCTTGTCCGGGTAGAGCTCCACGCACTGGCCGCCCGGGTAGGCCAGCGAGTCGATCACATGGGCCTTGATCTCGAGCAGGCCCAGCTCGAAGACCTGGAACAGGCCCACGGGGCCCGCACCGACGATGACGGCGTCGGTCTCGATCATCGGCGCATGCGCAGCCTGCGGCGCGGCGGCGCCCGTGTTGTCATCCATGAGGGGCAGCGGGTTCAGCGGACGAGCTCGGAGAGCTTGTCCGTGCGGTCCTTCCAGTCGTCCGCGTCGGGCAGCGGGGCCTTGCCGCGCGTGATGCTCGGCCACTTCTTGGCGAGTTCGGCATTGAGCTTGACGAAGTGCAGCTGCTGGCCGGGCACGTCCTCCTCGGGCAGGATCGCGTTGACCGGGCACTCGGGGATGCACACGGCGCAGTCGATGCACTCGTCAGGGTCGATGACGAGGAAGTTCGGGCCCTCGCGGAAGCAGTCCACAGGGCAGACATCCACGCAGTCGGTGTACTTGCAGCGGATGCACGATTCGGTGACGACGTGGGTCATGCGGGGACTCGCTCGGTCGGCGGCACGGACGGATAGCCACCGAGTTTAGCCGCTCCCGGGCCCGGTTCGAAGCGGGGGTTGCCGGGTCGCGGGACAATGTCGTCGATGCTCCTGCCTCCTCTTGCCCGGCGTGCCTTCCTGGCCGCTGCCGTCGGTACGCTCGCGGCTTGTGCCGGTACACCGCCGGTGCCGCCTGTACCCGGGCTGCCTGCTCCCGCAGATCCGCCGCTCCCGCCGCGACTGCCCCGCGTGGGGCTCGCGCTGGGCGGCGGCGCGGCGCGCGGCTTCGCGCACATCGGCGTGATCCAGGTGCTGGAGGAGGCCGGTGTGCGGCCCGACCTCGTCGTGGGCACATCGGCGGGCAGCCTCGTGGCCGCGCTCTACGCGGCGGGTCGCAGTGGTGCGGAGCTCGCCCAGCTCGCGTTGGCCATGGACGAAGGGGCCATCACCGACTGGTCCTTCCCCGGGCGCGGCCTGATCCGCGGCGACGCCCTGGCGCGCTTCGTGCGCGAGCACACGGGCGCCCGCCCCATCGAGCAGATGCGCCTGCCGCTGGGCATCGTCGCCACCGACCTCGACACGGGCGAACCGATCCTGTTCCAGAGGGGCGACACAGGGCTGGCGGTGCGTGCCTCCAGTGCCGTGCCGGCCGTCTTCCAGCCCGTACGCATCGGCAACCGTGAGTACGTCGACGGCGGGCTCGTGTCACCGGTGCCGGTGCGCTTTGCGCGCCAGATGGGGGCGGAGCTCGTGATCGCGGTGGACATCTCCACACCCCCCGACGGCGCGGCCACCAGCGACGTCTTCCGGATGCTCCTGCAGACCTTCTCGATCATGGGCAAGAGCATCAACCGGTTCGAGCTGCGCGAGGCCGACGTGGTGCTGCGGCCCGACCTGCGCGGCGTAGGCAGCGCGGCCTTCGCCGAGCGCAGCCGGGCCCTGGCGGCCGGGCGCGATGCGGCGCGCGCGGCGCTGCCACTGCTGCGCGAACGCCTGGCAGCGGGCGTGCGCTGAGGCGTACCCCAAAAAAAAGGGCCCGGCTTGCGCCAGGCCCCGAATGGAACGTCGAAAGGGGCTTTCGAGAGGTTCCGAGGAGACAACCTTCCGAGGGAGAAACCGCGCGGCGTGAGCCGCACGGCACTCCTTCGATCAGTCTTTCGGCCCGAAGTTCCCCAGGCTGCGGCGCTTGCGCGCAGTTTCAGGCGCGGCGGCCCTTGGCGGCCGGTGCCGGCTGCGCCGCCTTCAGCGCCGTGTTGGTGATGGCCTGCATGTTGGCCTCGGCCACCTCGGCGGCCTGGCGAGCAGCCTTTTGCACCGTCTCGAAGGCGTTGTTGGCCGCAGCCATCGCCGACTTCACGAGCGTGGCGGCGTTCTCGGTGCCAGCCGGCGCGTTCTTCATCGCGGTGTCGACCATCGACATCATCTTCTTCTGCGCGTCGACCATCTGGGCCTCGGCGATCTTGGTCACCTCGGCTTGCGTGGAGGCGGCGATCTCGTAGAGGTGGCGGCTGTAGGCTGCGCTCTTCTCGGCCACCGGCTGCAGCATCGACTGCTGCAGGGACAGCAGCTCTTGCGCGTCCTTGACCGACAGCACGGCGGTCGTCGACTGAGCCACCTCGCCCAGGGCCGAGCGGGCCACCTGGAGGTTGAGCTCGACGAGCTTCTCCACGCCTTCGAAGGTCTTCTGGGTCAGGCCGAAGAGGGTCTCGACGTTGGCCTTGTGGGCGGCGACGAACTGGTCGGGGGTCAGGATCGACATGGTGAACTCCTTGGGTTGATGCGGGTAGAACGGAAAGCTGGCCTGCAGCGGTCGATCCGCTGCGGATCGAATGCTGCACTGCAACATGAACTGGAGTATAGGGACGGCGGCGCCGGACGCAAGAGCTTTTTGCTGCAATGCAACAAATTAGAGTCCGATCTCTAGAATCGAGGTCCGATGCGGGCCTTCCACGCCGACGCCTTCGTGCTGCCGTTGCCCGAGGGCCACACCTTCCCGATGCCGAAGTACCGGCTGCTGCGCGAGGCAGTCGCCCGCACGCTGCCGGCTGCGCGCGTGCTGGAGGCGCCTGCGGCCAGCGATGGCGAGCTGGCCCTGGCGCACGAGCCGGGCTGGATCACCTCCGTCGTGGAGGGCACGCTGTCGGCGGCGCAGCAGCGCGAGATCGGCTTTCCGTGGTCGCCGCGCATGGTCGAGCGCTCGCGGCGCTCGGTGGGGGCAACCATCGCCGCGGCGCGCGCCGCGCTCTTCGAGGGCGAGGGGGTGGCGGCCAACCTCGCCGGCGGTACCCACCACGCCTACGCCCACAAGGGCTCCGGCTACTGCGTCTTCAACGACGTGGCGGTGGCTGCGCGGCTGATGCAGGCCGAGTGGCACCGCGTGCACCGGGCGCAACGCCCGGGCCTACGCGTCTTCGTGATCGACCTGGACGTGCACCAGGGCAACGGTACGGCATCGATCTTCCGTGACGATCCGACCGTCTTCACGCTGTCGCTGCACGGGGCGAAGAACTTCCCCTTCCGCAAGGAGGCGAGCGACCTGGACCTGGAACTGCCCGACGGCTGCGCCGATGAGCCGTACCTCGCTGCGCTGGACCACGGGCTCGAGCAGGCGTGGGCCCGGCAGCGCCACGCTCCGGCGGGGCTGGCCTTCTATCTGGCGGGTGCGGACCCGCACGAGAACGATCGGCTCGGCCGCCTGAAGCTCACCGAGGCGGGTCTGGCCGAGCGCGACCGGCGCGTCTTCGCCTGGCTGCACGCGCGCGGTGTGCCGGTGGCCGTCTCGATGGCCGGCGGCTACGGACGCGACCTGAGCCGGACGGTGGCGATCCAGCGCCGCACGCTGGAGCTCGCCTGCGAGGCTTGGCAGGCTTGGCAATCGCGCCCGCCCGGTTCGCCGCGGGCGGCACAATGCGGGGCATGAGCGAGCCCACCCCCGACAGCATCGCCGCCGTGGACGCGGCCATCGCCTCGCGCCGCTCGGTGCGTGCCTTCCTGCCCGAGCCGGTGACACGCGAGACGGTCGAGCGCATCCTCGAGGTCGCGTCGCGCGCGCCCTCGGGCACCAACACCCAGCCCTGGCAGGTGGTGGTGCTCATGGGCGAGGCCAAGGCCGCGCTCACACGCAAGATACTGGCCGCCTACGACGACCCGGCTGCGCGTGCCACGCACACGGAGGAGTACCCGTACTACCCGCTCGAGTGGCGCAGCCCCTACATCGACCGGCGACGCAAGGTGGGCTGGGACCTGTACGGTCTGCTGGGCATCGGCAAGACCGACAAGGAGGCGATGCACGCGCAGCACGGGCGCAACTACGCCTTCTTCGACGCGCCAGTGGGCTTGATCTTCACGATCGACCGGATCCTGCAACAGGGCAGCTGGCTCGACTACGGCATGTTCCTGCAGAACGTGATGGTCGCCGCGCGCGCCCGCGGCCTGGACACCTGCCCGCAGCAGGCCTTCGCGCAGTACCACCGCATCATCGGGGAGCACCTGCAGCTGCCGCCCGAGCGCATGGTGGTGTGCGGGATGTCGCTGGGCCGGGCCGACCCGGCCGCGCGGGTCAACACCCTCGTCACCGAGCGAGCCGCGGTGGCCGAGTTCGCACGCTTCGTGGAGTGAGCCGCCGCATGGCCGATCCGTTGCACGATCCCGCAGTTTCCAGCTCCTGCGCAGCGCGCCCGAAGGTGCTCGTGGCGCGCGCCGTCTTTCCCGAGGTGGTGCAGCGGCTGCGTGCCCACTTCGAGGTCGAGGACAACCCCACCGACACGGTCTACACGCGCGCCGAGCTCATCGAGCGGCTGCGCGGCAAGGCCGGGGCCCTGACCACCGGCAGCGAGCGCATCGACGCCGAGGTGCTCGACGCCCACCCGCAGCTGCGCGTGGTGGCCAACATGGCAGTGGGCTACAACAACTTCGACATCCCCGCCTGTACCGCGCGCGGGGTGCTCGCCACCAACACGCCCGACGTGCTGACCGAGACCACCGCCGACTTCGGCTTCGCGCTGATGATGGCTGCGGCGCGCCGCATCGCAGAGAGCGAACACTTCCTGCGCAGCGGGCAGTGGACGCGCTGGTCCTACGACATGTACACCGGCAGCGACGTGCACGGCGCCACGCTCGGCATCCTGGGCATGGGCCGCATCGGTCAGGCCATCGCCCGGCGCGGGGCTCTGGGCTTCGGCATGCGCGTGATCTATCACAACCGCAGCCGCCTGGCCCCGGAGCTCGAGGCGCCCATCGGTGCGCGCTACGTCGACAAGGCGACGCTGCTGCGCGAGTCGGACCACCTGGTGCTGGTGCTGCCGTACTCGGCTGGCAGCCACCACGCGATCGGCGCAGCCGAGCTCGCGCAGATGAAGCCCACGGCGACCCTGACCAACGTCGCGCGCGGCGGCATCGTCGACGACGAAGCCCTCGTGCAGGCGCTGCGCGAGCGGCGCATCGCGGCAGCCGCGCTCGACGTCTTCGAGGGCGAGCCCGCCGTGCACCCGGGCCTGCTCCAGGTGCCCAACGTCGTGCTCACGCCCCACATTGCCAGCGCCAGCGTGGCCACGCGCCGCGCCATGGCCGAGCTCGCGGCCGACAACCTGATCGCAGCGCTCACGGGCGGCGTGCCACCTGCGCCCATCAATCCCGAGGTGCTGGGCCGGCCCCGCTGAGGGCCTGGCCCGACTGCCCATGCCCGAGCTGATGCTGCCGGTGCTGCTGTTGCTGGCCGTGCTGGGCCTGGGCGCGCTGGCCGCGCTCGCATGGCGGCTGCGCCGCGACTCCACTTCCGACGCCGCCGGCGGCCACTTGCGCGAGGCCCTGGAGCGCATCGAGCGCGAGTTGCGTGACGAACTGGCACGGCAGGGCCAGGCCAGCCGCGCCGACCTGGCTGCGCTGCAGCAGCTGCTGCTGGCCCAGGTGAGCGAGGCCACGCGCACCCACAACGAGCAGATCGACACGCTGCGCACCCAGGTGGCGCTGACCCAGGCCGGAGTGGGCCAGTCGCTGGCCCAGGCCACGCAGGCGCTGGCGCAGCAGGCACAGTCCGCTCGCGAGGCGCAGGACGCGGCGCTGCGCGCCTTCGGAACCGAGATGGCCGCCCGGCTGCAGGCGCTGGCCGAAGGCAACCGGCAGCAGCTCGCCGAGGTGCGAGAGGGCGTGCAGTCGCGCCTGGTGGCGATGCAGGAGGGCAACGAGCGCAAGCTCGAGCAGATGCGCGCCACGGTGGACGAGAAGCTGCACGCCACGCTCGAGCAGCGCCTGGGCGAGAGCTTCCGCCAGGTGGCCGAGCGGCTCGAGCAGGTGCACAAGGGGCTGGGCGAGATGCAGGGCCTGGCGCGCGACGTGGGCTCGCTCAACCGGGTGCTCACCAACGTGAAGACGCGCGGCATCTTCGGCGAGGTGCAGCTGGCTGCCCTGCTGGAGCAGGTCTTCACCGCGGAGCAGTACGGGGCCAACGTGGAGACCGTGCCTGGCAGCGGCGCACGGGTGGAGTTCGCGGTGCGGCTGCCGGGCCGGGGTGACGCCGGCTCGCCGGTGTGGCTGCCCATCGATGCGAAGTTCCCGCGCGAGGACTACGAGCGGCTGCTCGACGCGCAGGAGCGTGCCGATCCGGCCGCCGTGGAGGCGGCCTCGCGCGCGCTCGAGGTGCGGCTGAACGCGGAGGCGCGCACGATCAGCCAGAAGTACCTGGCTGCACCCCACACCACGGATTTCGCGATCCTCTTCCTGCCCACCGAGAGCCTGTACGCCGAGGCGCTGCGGCGCCCGGGGCTCGTGCAGGCCCTGCAGCGCGAGCACCGCGTTGCGCTGACCGGGCCGACGACGCTGCTGGCCACGCTGTCGAGCCTGCAGATGGGCTTTCGCACGCTGGCGCTGGAGAAGCGTAGCGCCGAGGTGTGGCAGGTGCTGGGCGCCGTCAAGACCGAGTTCGCGAAGTTCGGCGACGTGCTGGCCAAGACGCGCAAGAAGCTCACCGAAGCGGCGAGCACGATCGATGCGGCCGAGGTGCGCACGCGGGCCATGACGCGACAGCTGCGCGCGGTGGAGGCGCTGCCGGACACGCAGGCCGCGGCCCTGCTGCCGGGCCTGGCCGAGGCGGCCTCCTCGGCGGACGAGCCCGAGCCTGCGGACGACGGTCAGCCGGAGCGTGAGCCGGGTGCCTGAACAGGCGCAGCCCCCTGTCCCGGTTGCCCCCGACGCGGCACCGCCCCGCATCGACTTTCGCGTGCTGCGCGCGCTCGTGATCGGCCAGCTGGGAGTGCACGCGCCGATGGCCGGGCTGCGGATGGCAGCCGCGCTGCAGGCGCTGCGCGAGGGCCATGGCGCGTGGACGGTGGGGTTGCTGCTGGCGCTCTTTGCGGCAGCAGCCGTTCTGCTGGCCCTGCTGTCCGGCCGGCTTGCCGACCGCCACGGTTACCACCGCCCGGTGTACCTGTCGGTGGTCATGGTGGCCGCGGCGGGTTGCCTGGCCGTGTTGTCGACCTTCCTCGATGGCTGGCTGCACCTCGGGCTGCTGTGCGGGGCGGCGATGCTCGCGGGTGGGGGCGCGAACATGGGCATGCTTGCCATCCAGCACACGGCCGGCACCGAGGCGCGCGACAGCACCGAGCGCGTGCGCGTGTTCAGCTGGCTCGGTGTGGCGCCTTCCTTTGCCAATGTCGTCGGGCCCGTGGCAGCGGGATTCATGATCGACCTGGGTGGCTTCGCCGCGGCCTATGCATTGATGGCGGCGATGCCGGTGCTCACGCTCGTGTGCGCCCGACAGGTGCCGCGGCGCGCCCCGCGCCCCTCTGTCGAGGCCGACTCCCGCCAGCCGGCGTGGACGCTGCTGCAGGCGCCGGGCCTGCGTCGCCTGCTGCTCGTGAGCTGGGTGATCTCGATGGGCTGGGATGTGCACGCCTTTGCCGTGCCCATCATCGGCCACGACCGCGGCCTGACGGCCTCCACGATCGGCCTGATCGTGGGCACCTTCACGCTGAGCGTGACGCTCGTGCGCTTGGCGATCCCGGCGATCGCGCACCGGGTGCGGGAGGTCACGGCGGTGACGGCCTCGATGGTGGGCACGGGCCTCGTGTTCTGCGCCTACCCGTTTGCCGAGTCGGCCTGGGCGATGGCCGCGCTGTCGGCGCTGCTGGGCATCACGCTGGGCTCGTCGCAGCCGATGGTGCTGTCCACGCTGCACCACCTCACGCCGGACGACCGACATGGCGAGGCGCTGGCGTTCCGCTCGATGACGATCAACCTGTCGAGCACGGCGATGCCGCTCGTCTTCGGCGTGGCGGGCACGGTGGTCGGCCCGGCCCTGCTGTTCTGGATCGTCGGTGCGAGCAACGGTGCGGGCGCCTGGCTCGCAGCCGGCTTGCAGGAGCCGCGTGGAACGGGCAAGCCGGCGGCCACCAGGCCGGATGCCGGCGGCTGCGGGCCCGGCTAGAACCGGATGCCGCCTGGCCCCGGACCGGGCTCGACGCTGGGCAGGGGTGTCGGGCGTGCCGCCGCCTGCGAGGCCGGGGTGGGGGGGGTGGCCGCGACCCGTGACGGCGCGAGCGGGGTGACCGGGGGGGGCTGCCAGCCCGGTGGCAGCATGCGGCTGCGCGGGTAGCCGGCACTGTCGAGCCAGCCCTGCCAGTCCTGCTCCTGGAAGCCGCTGAGCGCCTGGCGCCCGATGGTGGCTGCCGGCACGAGGCGTCCACCGGTGAGCTGCTCGAGCCTTCGTGCGTCGTCCTCGGTGCGCACGCGCTTCTCGGTGTAGGGCACCCCGCGGCGCTGCAGCATCCTGCGCGCCTCGTCGCAAGGCGGGCAGCCTTCGGCCGCGTAGAAGGTGACGGGAAAGCGTGTGGCAGCCGTGCGCAGCGCGGCGGGCCAGCTGGCTGCGGTCCCCGCATCCAGGCCCGTGTCTGCGCCCGGTGCTGCCGAGGCAGCGGCGCGGGGCGGCCTGGGCGGGTTCACGGGCGTGCCGGGGGCTGCGCTGGGTGGCCGGTCGGTGTACGTCACCCGGCCGTCCGGGCCGACGATGCGGTACAGCGGCTGCGCCTGCGAGGCCGCAGCCGCCAGCGCGACGAGCAGGCCGATCAGGCAGGTCGTGCGTCGCGGGTGCATGGCGCTCGGGGGTGGCTCAGCCCAGGCCCTGGTGGCGCAGCAGCGCGTCCAGCGTGGGCGCGCGGCCCCTGAAGGCCTCGAAGCTGCGCATCGCCGGGCGGCTGCCGCCGACTTCAAGGATCTCCCGCCTGTAACGGTGGCCCGTCTGCTCGTCCAGCACGCCAGACTCCTCGAAGGCCGCGAAGGCATCGGCGCTGAGCACCTCGGCCCACTTGTAGCTGTAGTAGCCCGCGGCGTACCCGCCGGCGAAGATGTGCGAGAAGGCGTGCGGGATGCGCACGAAGGGGGCGGCTGGCAGCACCGAGACCTCGGCGCGCACTTCGTCAGCGATGCGCTGCAGGTGTGCCGCGCTGCCGCGCTCCGTGTGCAGCCGCATGTCGAGCAGCCCGAACTCGATCTGGCGCAGCATCGCCAGTGCGCTGTGGAAGTTGCGTGCTGCCACCATCCGGTCGAAGAGCGCGCGCGGCAGTGGCTCGCCCGTGTCCACGTGCGCCGTCATGCGCCGCAGCACGTCCCACTCCCAGGCGAAGTTCTCCATGAACTGGCTGGGCAGCTCCACCGCATCCCACTCCACACCGCCCACCCCGGACACCGAGAGCTCCTGCACCTGCGTCAGCAGGTGGTGCAGGCCGTGCCCGAACTCGTGGAAGAGCGTGATGACGTCGCGGTGCGATAGCAGCGCTGGGCGTTCGCCCTGCGGCGAGGCGAAGTTGCACACCAGGTACGACACGGGCAGCTGCACCTCACCGTCACGGTCCGGACGTGCCCAGCGGCTGCGCGCCGGTGACATCCAGGCCCCGGGCTGCTTGCCCGGGCGTGCGTGCAGGTCGAGGAAGAAGCGCGCCAGCGTGCGCGAGGGCTGGCTGCGTGCAGCGATGCGCCAGACCTGCACCGACTCGTGCCAGACCGGCGCCTCGTCGCGCTCGATGGCGATGTCGAAGAGCGTCTCGCAGATGTGGAACAGCCCATGCAGCACGCGTGGCAGCGTGAAGTAGGCCTTGAGCTCCGTTTCGCTGAAGGCGTAGCGCGCTTCCTTCAGGCGTTCGGCGGCGAAGGGTACGTCCCAGGGCTCGAGCCGCGGCAGACCCAGCTCCGCGCGGGCAAAGGCCTCGAGCTCGGCGACATCGCGCAGCGCCTGCGGTCGCGCTCGGCGGGCGAGGTCGCGCAGGAAACCGATCACCTCGGCAGCCGAGGGCGCCATCTTGGGCACGAGCGACAGCTCCGCGTAATGGGCGTGCCCGAGCAGCGCCGCCTCCTCCTCGCGCAGCGCGAGCAGTTCGACGATCAGCGCGGAGTTGTCCAGCGCCGGGTCGCCCAGGTCGCTCGCCCGCGTCACGTAGGCGGTGTAGAGCTGCTCGCGCAGGCCGCGGTCGCGCAGGTGCTGCATGGCCGGCACGTAGCTCGGCGCATGCAGCGTCAGGCGGGCACCGGGCACGCCCGCGCGCTCGGCGGCCGCGAGTGCCGTGGCGCAGGCGTCAGGGGGCAGGCCGGCGAGGCGATCGGGCTCGATGTCCAGCGCGAAGCGGTCGGTCGCGTCGAGCACATGCTCGGAAAAGGCTTGCGCGATCTCGGCCTGGCGCTCGCGGATCTTCGCGTAACGCTCGCGCGCCGGGCCTTCGAGCGCAGCGCCCGACAGGAGGAAGTCGCGGATCGCGATGTCCAGCGCGCGCCGGCGCTCGGCGGGCATCGGCTGAGGCGCGGCATCCTGGGCGGCGGCGATGGCGCGGTACTTGGCGTACAGCCGCCGGTCCGCGCCCAGGCGGGTGTGGAACTCCGTGACCGGACCGAGTGCGGCATTGAAGGCCGTGCGCATCTCGGGCGTGTCGGCCACCGAGTTGAGGTGCTGGGCCACATGCCAGGCGGTGCCCAGTCGCTCGGTGGCGACGTCGAGCACGGCCGACAGGGCGAGCCAGTCATCGGGCACCTCGGGGCCGACGGCGCGTTCGAGCGCCGCATCGGCCTGGGCGAGCAGGGCCTGCAGGGCGGGCAGCACATGCGAAGGGCGGATCTGCTCGAAGCGCGGCAGATCGTCCTCGCGCAGAAGCGGGTTGCGGGAGGGGGAGGGCGTGGCGGTGTCCATGTCAGGGGTTGGTGCGTGCGGGCAGCCCGGCGCGCGATTGCGCCTCCTCGGCCGCCTGCAGCGTGTTGACGAGCAGCATGGTGATGGTCATGGGTCCGACGCCACCGGGCACTGGCGTGATCCAGGCTGCCACCTCGCGCACCCCGGCGAAGTCGACGTCGCCGCACAAGGTGCCATCCTCGCGGCGGTTGATGCCGACGTCGATCACGGTGGCGCCTGGCCGAACCATGTCGGCGCGCAGCGTGTCGCGCCGGCCCACTGCGACGACGACGATGTCGGCTGCCCGCGTGTGCGCGGCAAGGTCGGGGGTGCGGCTGTGGCAGATCGTGACGGTGGCTCCTGCCTGCAGCAGCAGGAGGGCCATGGGCTTGCCCACCGTGTTGCTGCGACCGACGACGACGGCGTGCCGGCCGGCCAGGGGCTCGCCCGTGCTCTCGATGAGCTTCATGCAGCCTGCAGGGGTGGCGGGCCTCAGGCCCGGCAGCCCCGCCATGAGCGCACCTGCCGAGTGCACCGAAAAGCCGTCGACATCCTTCTCGGTGGCAATCGCCTCGATCACGCGATGGGCGTCCAGGTGCGCAGGCAGCGGCATCTGCACGAGGATGCCGTGGATGGCGGGGTCGGCGTTGAGCGCGGCGATGCGCGCGAGCAGTGCGTCCTGCGAGAGGTTCGTGTCGTAGCGCTCGAGCACCGAGTGCAGGCCCGCTTCGTCGCAGGCGCGCACCTTGTTGCGCACGTAGACGGCGCTGGCCGGGTCCTCACCCACGAGGATCACTGCCAGACCCGGGCGGCAACCGGACGCCGAGAGCGCCGCCACCCGCTGGGCCAGGCCGGCACGCATCTGGCGCGAAAGCGCCGCTCCGTCGATGAGCCGGGCCGTCATGGTCGTCACTCCAGGCTGCCTCGAAGCAGCCGCTCGGGCGGGAAGGGGCGGGGCGCGCAGGCCGAGCCTGTGCCCCTCAGGCCTTGGCTGTGGCGCCGAGTGCGATCTTGAGCAGGTCGGCCACCGTGTTGGCGTTGAGCTTTTCCATGATGTTGGCGCGGTGCGCCTCCACCGTCTTGATGCTGATGCCCAGGTCGTCGGCGATCTGCTTGTTCAGCCGCCCGGCGACGATGCGCTCGAGCACCTGCGCCTCGCGCGTGGTCAGGCGCGACAGCAGCGCATCGCGGCTGGCGGCTTCCTGGTGCTGCGTGAAGGCCTGGCGCGCCTGCTCGAGCATGCGCTCCACGAGCGACAGCAGTTCCTCTTCCTTGAAGGGCTTCTCGATGAAGTCCATCGCGCCCTTCTTCATCGTCGTGACCGCCATCGGCACATCGCCGTGGCCAGTGATGAAGACCACCGGCAGCGGGCTCCTGCGCTCGATCAGCCGATCCTGCAGGTCCAGGCCGCTCATGCCCTCCATGCGGATGTCGGCAATGAGGCAGGCGACCTCGCGTGGGTCGAATCGGGCGAGGAAGGACTCGGCCGAGTCGAAGCACTTGACGCGGTAGTCCTTGCCTTCGAGCAGCCATTGCAACGAGTCCCTCACGGCCTCGTCGTCATCGACCACGTAGACGGTTCCTCGCTTGGGGATCAGGCTCATGACAGCGTGATGGTGGGGGGGATGGAAGGGGTCGGCGAACCCATCGGTGCGCCCGGCTCGCTTTCTTCCTGGCCAGCCGTGCTCAGGGGCAGCGTGAACGAGAAAGTGCACCCCGCCACGCTCGAACCATTGTAGAGGTTCTGCGCCCGCATCCGACCCTGGTGGGATTCAACGATCGAGCGGCACAGGTTCAGCCCGATGCCCAGGCCCTCGGCCTTGGTGGAGAAGAAGGCCTCGTAGAGGCGGCCCACCACTTCCTCTTTCAGCCCAGGGCCGGCGTCGGTGACGCTGAACTCGAGCACCTCGCCCTCCTCGGGCGACTGGCGCGGCACGACGCGCAGCTCGACGTGGCGGCGCGAGACGGGCAGCTGCGCAGCGTCGATCGCCTCGGCTGCGTTCTTCAGCAGGTTCAGCAGCACCTGCTCGATCAGGATGGGGTCCATCATCATCAGCGGCAGCCGCTGCGCGAGGTAGGTGCGGATGGCCACGTTGCGCCGGCGCAGCTCGATGCCGGCCAGGTCGACCGCCTCCTCCACGACGGTGCGCACGTCGGTGAGCTGGCGCTGCGGCTCGCTCTTCTTCACGAAGGCACGGATGCGGTGGATGATCTGCCCGGCCCGCTCGGCCTGGCGAGCCGTCTTGGCCAGCGCGTTGCCGAGGTCCTCCTGCGAGATCGAGCCCGCCTTCAGACGCGACAGCATGCCGTTGCAGTAGTTCGTGATCGCGGTCAGGGGCTGGTTGAGCTCGTGCGCGACGGTGGAGGCCATCTCGCCCATCGTCATGAGCCGGCTCGTGACGGCAGCCTTGGCCGCCTGCATCTCGGCCTGCGCCTCGGCACGGCGGCGTGAGCTGATGTCGGTGGCGATCAGCATCTGGGCCAGGCTCCCGTCGGTCCACTGCAGGTAGCGTGAGCGCACCTCGAACCACTTCTCCAGTGCCGGTGCGTAGACCTCGCGCAGGTCGCCGCCGGCATCGGTGAGTTCCTGGGTGGGCAGCCCGGAGAGGTCGTCCACGCCCTCGTCGGGGCCGGAGGCCGGCGGCACGGTGCCGGGCTGGCCGGCCAGCAGCGCGTGGCCGCGCGCATCGGCGCCGAACCACAGCCGGTACGAGCGGTTGGCAAACAGCAGCTCCGCCCGATGCACCGACAGCACCGACACCGAGGCGTCGAGCCCCTCGAGCACCGTCGTGAAGCGCTCGTGCGAGGCGGCGAGCTGGTCGCGTATGCGCTTGGCCTCGGTGATGTTGGTCACCGAGGTCATCCAGCCCGTCTGCTGGCCCTTGGGGTCGATGAGGGGCGACACGTACATCCGCACATCAAAGAGTCGTCCGTCCCTGCGCATCAGCTGCACTTCGATCCCGCCTGCAGGGTTGCGGCCCTGCATCTCCTGCTGCAGCAGGCGGTGGTTCTCGTCGATGCGGTCGTGCGGCCAGTAGGGGTAGGGCGGCAGCGCCCCGACCAGCTCGGCCTCGGAGAATCCGCTCATCTGGCAGAAGGCGGCGTTGACGTAGGTGATGCGGCCGTCCAGGTCGAGGGCGCGCATGCCCGTGACCATGGAGTTCTCCATCGCCCGGCGGAACTGGGTCTCCTGCAGCAGCGCACGCTGGATCTGCGAGCGCCGGCGCATGTGGCGTGCCGTGCCCACGAGCATCCACACCGTCAGCAGCGCCATCGCCACCACCATCCAGAAGAGCGTGTTGCCCACCAGGCCGAGGGAGGTGCGCCAGCCTTCGCCGCGCAACTGCAGGCCGTTGAAGGCGGGGCTGAGCGCGACGTCGTGCGCCAGCGTGCCGCGCGGCGAGGCGCGCGCCGGGGGTGCCGTGGAGGTGGTGGCCAGCGTCATGTCCTGGTCGTCCACGACCGAGACGAGGTGGCGGCGTGCGACCTCGTCCGGCACGTGGTGGCGCAGCAGCGCCTCCAGCGACACCTCCACCGACAGCGCACCCAAGAAGCGGCTTCGGTCGAGCATCGGCACGAACAGGGCGAAGGCGGGCTTGGACAGCTCGTTGGTGTAGCTGCGCGAATAGAAGGGGCGCCGCGTGTCGCGCGCGGCCAGCAGCGCGGCCTGCTGCACGCTCGTTGCCGTGCGCTGGGCCGCATCGGAGCCGAGCACCAGCGGGGAGGTGTCCGGGTGGGAGGCGCCGAGCTGAAGCGTGTGGCGGGCACGCAGGGCGCCGGTCGCATCGGTCCACGCCAGGCCGTCGATCTCGGGGCGGCTGTGCAGCAGTGCGGCGGCCTGCTGGGCGAACTCCGCTGCGTCCGGCGGGCGGGCCACCAGCTCGCGGGCCAGGCGCACGAGCTGCGCCTCGGTGTCGTTGAGTCGCAGCGCGATCTGCTGCTGGGTGATCTCGGTGTCGCGTCGCACCGACTCGATCTCGCGCGCCGTCTCCTCGTTGCGCAGGTACCAGAAGGCAACGGCGATGGTGGCCAGGAACATCAGGACCGAGACCAGGGGCGCGACAGTGGCCAGCCGGTCCTGGCGCGCGGGCGACTGGCGCCGCCACCAGCGGCCGGCCAGGCGCCGCGCGGAACTCACGGGAGCGCGCGCACTCCATTTGCGCCAGGGTCGCCAGTTCATCGGGTGAAATTATCCGGGTTGCGCGTCGGGAAGGCGGGGTGGGTCTGCTTCGTTGTTCAAAATTGCGCAATATGAAACGTACAACCACTATTTGAAAAGACATCGAAGTGTGCGACACTGCGCCACACCCGATCCAGAGACCTGAGAGGAGGCCGCCACCATGTCCCCAGCCGACCCAGCCGCCGGTGCGTACGAAGTCGACGCCCAGGAAACGCGCGAGTGGCTCGATGCGCTGAGCGCCGTCATCGAAGCCGAAGGGCCGCAGCGCGCCCACGAGCTGCTCGAGCAGCTGCTCGAGCACGCGCGCCAGCAGAGCATCGATCTGCCTTTCTCGGCCAATACGGCCTATGTCAACACGATCGAGCCCGACCAGGAGGAGCACAGCCCGGGCAACCTCGAGCTCGAGGGCCGGCTGCGTGCCTACATGCGCTGGAACGCGATGGCGATGGTCGTCAAGGCCAACCGCCTGAACCCGGAGGACGGAGGCGACCTCGGCGGGCACATCAGCTCGTTTGCCTCCGTTGCCCACATGTTCGCCGCCGGCTTCAACCACTTCTGGCACGCCGAGAGCCCCGGGCACGGCGGCGACCTGCTCTACATCCAGGGCCACAGCGCCCCGGGCGTGTACGCGCGCGCCTTCCTCGAGGGCCGGCTCAGCGAGGAGCAGTTGCTGAACTTCCGCCAGGAGGTGGGCGGCAAGGGCCTGTCGAGCTACCCGCACCCGAAGCTCATGCCCGAGTTCTGGCAGTTCCCCACCGTCTCGATGGGTCTCGGACCCTTGATGGCGATCTACCAGGCGCGCTTCCTGAAGTACCTGCACGCGCGCGGGATCGCCGACACCGCCAACCGCAAGGTGTGGGTCTTCTGCGGCGACGGCGAGATGGACGAGCCCGAGTCGCTCGGCGCGATCAGCCTGGCCGCGCGCGAAAAGCTCGACAACCTCGTCTTCGTCATCAACTGCAACCTGCAGCGCCTGGACGGCCCGGTGCGCGGCAACGGCAAGATCATCCAGGAGCTCGAAGGCGAGTTCCGCGGTGCGGGCTGGAACGTCATCAAGCTGCTGTGGGGCGGCAACTGGGATCCGCTGCTGGCGCGCGACAAGGACGGCGCGCTGCGCAAGATCATGCTCGACACGCTGGACGGCGACTACCAGGCCTTCAAGGCCAACGACGGTGCCTTCGTGCGCAAGAACTTCTTCGGGCGCGACCCGCGCACGCTGGAGCTGGTGGCCAAGATGAGCGACCAGGACGTGTGGAGCCTGCGCCGCGGCGGGCACGATGCGCAGAAGGTGTATGCGGCCTTCCACCGCGCCAACAACGCCAGCGGCCAGCCCACGGTGCTGCTGGTGAAGACCGTCAAGGGCTGGGGCATGGGCCGTGCGGGCGAGGGCAAGAACACGGCGCACCAGGCCAAGAAGCTCAGCGACGAGGACATCCGCTACTTCCGCGACCGCTTCAACATCCCCATCCCCGACACCGAGCTGCCGAAGATCCCCTTCTACAAGCCGGCCGACGACACGCCGGAGATGAAGTACCTGCACGAACGTCGCCAGGCCCTGGGCGGCTACCTGCCCAAGCGCCGCACGAAGGCCGACGAGAGCTTCACGGTACCCTCGCTGGAGACCTTCAAGTCGGTGCTCGAGCCCACGGCCGCCGGGCGCGAGATCAGCACCACGCAGGCCTACGTGCGCTTCCTCACGCAGCTGCTGCGTGACCAGGCCCTGGGCCCGCGGGTCGTGCCCATCCTCGTGGACGAGGCGCGCACCTTCGGCATGGAGGGGCTGTTCCGCCAGATCGGCATCTACAACCCCGAGGGGCAGAAGTACACGCCGGTCGACAAGGACCAGGTCATGTACTACAAGGAGGACAAGGCCGGGCAGATCCTGCAGGAAGGCATCAACGAGGCCGGCGGCATGAGCAGCTGGATCGCCGCGGCGACGTCGTACTCGACGAACAACCGCATCATGGTGCCGTTCTACATCTACTACTCGATGTTCGGCTTCCAGCGCATCGGCGACCTCGCCTGGGCCGCCGGCGACATGCAGGCGCGCGGCTTCCTGCTGGGGGGCACCTCCGGGCGCACGACGCTCAACGGCGAAGGCCTGCAGCACGAGGACGGCCACAGCCACATCCTGGCCGGCACGATCCCCAACT
>JBBAPJ010000012.1:23901-47384 GCA_040400855.1 Rubrivivax sp. | reverse complement strand
CGCAACCGGCTGGAGGGCACCGTGAGCCAGGTGCGTCCGGGCGCGGTCAACGCCGAGGTGACGGTGCAGGCCGCCAACGGCCTGCCCGTGGTGGCCGTCGTCACGCAGGCCGCGGTCGACTCCCTCGGGCTGCGCCCGGGCATCCCGGTGACGGTGCTGGTGCAGGCCTCGGACGTGCTCCTCGCCAGCGTGAGCTGAGGTGGCCGCAGCAGGCTCAGGGCACAGCGGCCTGCAGGATCTGCCCGCCACCCAGGCTGCCCGCGCGCGGCGGCTCGCCTCCGGGCAGCACCCGTACCGCGCAGTACTTGAACTCGGGGATCTTGGCCACGGGGTCCAGCGCCGGATTCGTGAGCCGGTTGATCGCGGCCTCGGCCCAGCAGAAGGCCACGAAGACCACGCCCTCGGGCGTGGTGGCGTCGGCCCGGGCCCACAGGCTCACCTCGCCGCGGCGCGACTGCAGCGTCAGAACGTCGCCGGGCGCCAGGCCGAGCCGCTCGAGCTCCAGCGGGTGGATCAACGCCACCGGGTCGGGCTCGAGTGCGTCGAGCACGGCGCTGCGGCGGGTCATGCTGCCGGTGTGCCAGTGCTCCAGCTGCCGCCCGGTGATCAGCACGAGCGGGTAGTCGGCGTCGGGCCGCTCGGCCGCCGGCACGATGTCGGCCGGCACGAAGCGTGCGCGGCCGCTGGCTGTGGGGAAGTGGTCAGTGAAGACGACGCGCTCGCCCGGGTCGCCCTCGTGTGCACAGGGGTAGGTGACGGCACCGTCGCGCGCCATGCGTGACCACGGCACGCCTGAGATGCTCGGCATGACCTGGCGCATCTCCTCGAAGACGAGCGGCACGGCGCGCGTGCAGTCGGCGGGCGTGGCGCCGTAGCCGCTCCAGTCCAGGCCGAGCTCACGCGCCATGGCGGTGACGATCCACAGGTCCTGCCGGGCCTGCCCGGGCAGGGGCAGCACGGGCTGCGCGAGCTGCACCACGCGGTCGGTGTTGGTGAAGGTGCCGAGCTTCTCGTGGAAGGCCGAGGCCGGCAGCACCACGTCGGCCAGGGCCGCCGTCTCGGTCAGGAAGAGGTCCTGCACGACGAGCATTTCCAGCTGCGCCAGCGCCTGGCGTGCCTGGTTGACGTCGGGGTCGCTCATCGCGGGGTTCTCGCCCATCACGTACAGGCCGCGCACCGCCCCGACGATCGCCGCCTTCATCACCTCCACCACCGTCAGGCCCGGGTCCGGGTCGAGCTGCCGGGCGTCCACCCCCCAGGCCCGGGCGACGAGGTCGCGGGCGGCATCGCCTTGGACGGGGTGGTAGTCCGGGTACATCATCGGGATCAGGCCGACATCCGAGGCGCCCTGCACGTTGTTCTGCCCGCGCAGCGGGTGCAGCCCGGTGCCGGGCCGGCCGATCTGGCCGGTGGCCAGGGCCAGGGCGATCAGGCAGCGCGCGTTGTCGGTGCCGTGCACGTGCTGGCTCACGCCCATGCCCCACAGGATCATCGAGGCGCGGCTCCTGGCATAGGCGCGCGCCACTTCGCGGATCGTCGCCGCGTCGATGCCGCACACGGGCGCCATGGCCTCGGGCGCGTAGCCGCGCACGTTGTCGCGCAGGGCCTCGAATCCCTCGGTGCGCGCGGCGATGAAGGCCGCATCCACGAGGTCCTCCTCGACGATCACGTGCAGCATCGCGTTGAGCAGCGCCACGTCGGTGTCGGGCCGGAAGGCCAGGTGCCGCCAGGCCTGGCGCGTGAGCTCGCTGCCGCGCGGGTCCATCACCACGAGCTTCGTGCCCGCGCGCACGGCGTTCTTGATCCAGGTGGCGGCCACCGGATGGTTCACGGTGGGGTTGGCGCCGATGATGACCACGAGCTCGGCCTGCTCCACGTCGCGCACCGGGTTGCTCACCGCACCCGAGCCAATGCCCTCCAGCAGCGCAGCCACGCTCGAGGCGTGGCACAGCCGCGTGCAGTGGTCGACGTTGTTGCTGCCAAAGCCCAGCCGCACGAGCTTCTGGAAGAGGTAGGCCTCCTCGTTGCTGCCCTTGGCCGAGCCGAAGCCGGCCAGCGCCTTGGCGCCATGCGTGTCGCGGATGCGGCGCAGCGCGCCGCCCGCCATGGCCAGCGCCTCCTCCCAGCTCGCCTCGCGGAACCACCCGCGCGCGGTCTCGGGGTCGGGGGAGAGGGCCGCATCCTTCGGCGCATCGGCACGGCGGATGAGCGGCACCGTCAGGCGCTGAGGATGGCGCGGGTAGTCGAATCCGAAGCGCCCCTTCACACACAGCCGCCCGGCATTGGCCGGCCCATCGCGTCCCTCGGCGCGCACGATGCGCTCGTCGCGCACGTGGTACGTCACCTGGCAGCCCACGCCGCAGTAGGGGCACAGGCTCGCGACTTCACGGTCGCTGGCGGCTGCTGCTGCGCCGCGCGCGGGCGCCAGCGCACCCGTCGGGCAGGCCTGCACGCACTCGCCGCAGGCCACGCAGGTGGAGGCGCCCATCGGGTCTTCCATGTCGAAGACGATGCGCGCATGCGCCCCGCGCCCGGCCAGGCCGATGACGTCGTTGCCCTGCTCGTCGCGGCAGGCGCGCAGGCAGCGCGTGCACTGGATGCAGGCGTCCAGGTTGACGGCGATCGCGGGGTGGGAGAGGTCGGCGCGCGGCTGCGCACGCGGTGCGAAGCGCGGCGCCCCCACGCCCAGTTCGCGCGCCCAGTGCCGCACGGCGTTGTCGGGCGTGGGGTCGTCTCCCAGGTCGCCCTGCAGCAGCTCGAGCACCATCTTCTGCGCAGCCCGCGCGCGCGGGCTGGCCGCGTGCACGCGCAGGCCCTCGCTGGCCCGGCGGCAGCACGAGGCCGCCAGCGTGCGCTCGCCCTCGATCTCCACCACGCAGGCGCGGCAGTTGCCGGCGGGCTGCAGGCCCGGCGTGTGGCACAGGTGCGGAATCACCACGCCCTGCTCGCGCGCCACCTCCCACAGCGTCTGGTCGCTGCGAGCCTGCACGGCGCGCCCGTCGAGCTGCAGGTGGACGACCTGGGTAGCCGGCACCGATTGCGCACGGGTGGGGGCGGTCGCCGTCATGCCAGCTCCTCGGGAAAGTAGCGCAGCACGCAGTCCGGTGCGTTGGGCGCCGCCTGCCCGAGGCCGCAGATCGAGGCGTCGCGCATGACCTGCGACAGCTCGGCCAGCAGGGCCGCGTCCCAGCGGTCGGTGCGCATCAGCTCGAGCGCCTTCGTCGTGCCCACGCGGCAAGGCGTGCACTGGCCGCAGGATTCGTCCTCGAAGAAGCGCATGACGTTGCGCGCGGCGTCCACCGCGCGGTCGGTGTGCGTGGCGCTGCGCGACAGCACGATCACGGCCGCCGAGCCGATGAAGCAGCCGTGCGGCTGCAGCGTGTCGAAGTCCAGCGGCAGGTCGGCCAGGCGGGCGGGCAGGATGCCACCGGAGGCGCCTCCGGGCAGGTAGGCGTAGAGCGTGTGGCCAGGCAGCATGCCGCCGCAGTACTCGTCGACGAGTTCGCGCAGCGTGATGCCCGCCGGCGCGAGCTTGACACCCGGCTCGCGCACGCGGCCGCTGACGCTGAAGCTGCGCAGCCCCTTGCGGCCATGCCGGCCCTGCGAGGCAAACCAGGCCGCACCGCGCTCGACGATCTCGCGCACCCAGTAGAGCGTCTCGAAGTTGTGCTCCAGCGTGGGCCGCCCGAAGAGACCCACCTCGGCCACGTAGGGCGGCCGCAGCCGCGGCAGGCCGCGCCTGCCCTCGATCGACTCGATCATCGCGGACTCTTCGCCGCAGATGTAGGCGCCGGCGCCGCGCCGCAGCTCGATGGCGGGCAGCCGCCAGCCCGGGGCCGAGACGGGCGGCGACTCGCGCAGCCGCTGCAGCTCGCGCTCGAGCATCGCGCGCGCGCCGTGGTACTCGTCGCGCAGGTAGATCCAGATGGCGTCGATGCCCACGGCCCAGGCGGCCACGAGCATGCCTTCCAGGAAGCGGTGCGGGTCGCGCTCGAGGTGGAAGCGGTCCTTGAAGGTGCCGGGCTCGCCCTCGTCGAGGTTGACGGCCAGGTACCGGGGCGCCGGCTGCGCGCGCACGAGCCGCCACTTGCGCCCGGCCGGAAAGCCCGCGCCGCCGAGCCCGCGCAGACCTGCGTCCTCCAGCTCGGCGATCAAGGATTCGGCGGTGCGCGCGCCATCGAGGCAGGCCTGCAGCAGCGCGTAGCCTCCGCCTGCCCGGTAGGCCGCCCAGTCGATGGCCGGCTCCAGCGCATCCTGCCGCGCACCGTCCTGCACGGCGGCCTGCACCGCCTGCACGCTCGCGCCGAGCACCGGGCGCTGGTGCACCGCCACCGCAGGGGCCCGCTCGCAGCGCCCGATGCAAGGCGCGGGGATGACGCGCACCTGCGCCCCGAGCGTCGACGGCAGTCGGTCGAGCAGCTCGCGCGCGCCCGCGAGCTCGCAGGCCAGGCCATCGCACACGCGCACCGTGAGCGCAGGCGCATCCGCCACGGTGCCGTCCGGCGCTTCGCGCACCACCTCGAAGTGGTGATAGAAGCTCGCCACCTCGTAGACCTCGGTCTGCGACAGGCGCATGAGCTCGGCCAGCGCCGCGAGGTGCGGGGCGGCGAGCTGGCCGAAGTGGTCGTTCAGCCGGTGCAGGTACTCGATGAGCAGGTCGCGGCGCAGCGGCCCCTGGCCCACGAGCGCCCGAACCGCCTCACGCGCAGCCGGATCAACCCGGCGGCCCTTGGGCGACTCGCGCCTGCGTCCCCGGGTAGGCCCCGCGGCAGGAGCGCCAGCCACCTGCTCAGCCCGGATCGGGATCACGGGTCGGGAGGCGATCGATGCGGCCATGCGGGCGATCTTCGCATCGAAGGCCCGGTCCATCCATGCCTGCAATCACCGATCGCGACGCCGCGGCCGATGGCCCGCCCCAATTCAGCTGGCGCTCAGGTGTCCTTGCTGACGGTGATGGTCGGGAACTTCGAGCTGAAGTCCTTGGCCTTGCCCGCCACCTTCACCGCGACCGTGCGCGCCACGGCCTTGTAGAGCGCGGCAATCTCGCCATCGGGCTCGGCCGCCACGGTGGGCCGCCCCGAGTCGGCCTGCTCGCGGATGGACAGGTTCAGCGGCAGGGCCCCGAGCACGTCCACGCCGAACTGAGCGGCCATCTTCTTCGCGCCGTCGGCGCCGAAGATGTGCGCCACGTGGCCGCACTTCGGGCAGCAGTACACGGCCATGTTCTCGACGATCCCGAGGATCGGCACGCCCACCTTCTGGAACATGCTGATGCCCTTCTTGGCATCGATGAGGGCGATGTCCTGCGGCGTGGTGACGATCACCGCGCCCGTCAGCGGCACGCGCTGCGACAGCGTCAGCGCGATGTCGCCCGTGCCCGGGGGCATGTCCACCAGCAGGTAGTCGAGCTCGCCCCAGTTGGTCTGGCGCAGCAGCTGGTCCAGCGCCTGCGTGGCCATCGGGCCACGCCAGATCATGGCCTGATCCTCGCCCACGAGGAACCCGATGGACATCACCTCCACGCCGTGGCCGGTGAGCGGGTTCATCGTCTTGCCATCCTCGCTCTCGGGTCGGCCGCTGATGCCCATCATCATCGGCTGGCTCGGGCCGTAGATGTCGGCATCCAGGATGCCCACCTTCGCGCCCTCGGCGGCCAGCGCCAGGGCGAGGTTGGCGGTGGTGGTGCTCTTGCCCACGCCGCCCTTGCCCGAGGCCACGGCGATCACGTTCTTCACGCGCGGCAGCAGCGGCACGCCACGCTGCACCGCGTGCGCCACGATCGTCCAGCCGATGTTGACGCTGACGTTTTCCACGCCCGGCACCGAGCGCGCGGCGGTGATGAGCGACTTGCGCAGGCTCGCCACCTGGCTCTCAGCGGGGTAGCCGAGCTCGATGTCGAAGCTGACGTCGCCACCATCGATCTTGAGGTTGCGCAGCTGCTTGGTGGAGACGAAGTCGCGCCCGGTCTGCGGGTCGATGACGCTGCGCAGCGCGGCAGCCAGCGCGGTTTCGGAAAGGCTCATGGGCGGCTCGGACGGAAGGGCGAAAGACCCGGGAGTCTATCGACGCGGGCCCTGTCCTGCCCGGGCCGGGGCCTTGTGGGCACCGGCCACCCAGGGGGAACTGCCTAGAATCCGGGCATGTCCCGCCAGCTCTTCGTCACCACCGCGCTGCCCTACGCCAACGGGCCCTTCCACGTCGGCCACATCATGGAGTACATCCAGGCCGACATCTGGGTGCGCTTCCAGCGCATGCGCGGGCACGAGGTGAAGTTCGTCTGCGCCGACGACGCGCACGGCGCGCCCATCATGATCGCCGCCGAGAAGGCCGGCCAGACCCCGCAGCAGTTCGTGGCCGCCATCGCCGCCGGGCGGCGCGCGTACCTCGACGGCTTTCACATCGCCTTCGACCACTGGCACTCCACCGACGCGCCGGAGAACCACGCGCTGGCGCAGGCCATCTACCTCGCGTTGCGCGAGCAGGGCCTGGTCGCCGAGCGCACGATCGAGCAGTTCTACGACCCGGCCAAGGGCATGTTCCTGCCCGACCGCTTCATCAAGGGCGAGTGCCCCAAGTGCGGCGCGAAGGACCAGTACGGGGACAACTGCGAGGTGTGCGGCGCGGTCTATGCGCCCACCGAGCTCAAGAACCCGTACTCCGCGCTGTCGGGTGCGGTGCCGGTGCTGCGCTCGAGCACGCACTTCTTCTTCCGCCTGTCGGACCCGCGCGCCATCGCCTTCCTGCAGGAGTGGACGCAGACGCCCGGCCGCCTGCAGCCGGAGGTGCTCAACAAGATCTCCGAGTGGTTCGGCACCGACGAGCAGGGCCAGCCCAAGCTGGCCGACTGGGACATCTCGCGCGATGCGCCCTACTTCGGCATCGAGATCCCGGATGCGCCGGGCAAGTACTTCTACGTGTGGCTGGACGCTCCGGTGGGCTACCTCGCGTCGCTCAAGGCCCTGCTCGGGCCGGCCTTCGAGGCCTACGTGGCCGATCCGGCCGTGGAGCAGATCCACTTCATCGGCAAGGACATCGTCACCTTCCACACGCTCTTCTGGCCCGCGATGCTGCACTTCAGCGGCCGCAAGACGCCTGCCCACATCTTCGTGCACGGCCACCTGACCGTGAACAACGAGAAGATGAGCAAGAGCCGCGGCACGGGCATCTCCCCCCTGAAGTACCTCGAGCTCGGGCTGGACGCGCAGTGGCTGCGCTACTACATCGCCGCCAAGCTCAACGCCCGCGTGGAAGACCTCGACTTCAACCCCGAGGACTTCGTGGCCCGCGTCAACAGCGACCTCGTGGGCAAGTACGTGAACATCGCCAGCCGCGCCGCCGGGTTCCTGGCCAAGCGCTTCGGCGGCCGGCTGTCGGACGACCTGGGCGTGGAAGGGCGCGCGCTGCTCGACGGCCTGCGCGCCCACGCCGACACGGTGGCCGAGCTCTACGAGACGCGCGAGTTCGGCAAGGCGCTGCGCGAGGTGATGGCGCTGGCCGATCGCGTCAACGAGTACGTGGACCAGCACAAGCCCTGGGAGATCGCCAGGCAGCCGGGCCAGGACGCGGCGCTGCACGACGTGTGCTCGGTGTGCATCGAGGCCTTCCGCCTGCTCACGATCTACCTCAAGCCCGTGCTGCCGGCGCTGGCCGCACGCGTGGAGCAGTTCCTGCAGGTCGGGCCGCTGGACTGGGCGGATGCCAAGCGTGCGCTCGGCCGGCACCACATCTCGCCCTACCAGCACCTGATGCAGCGCGCCGAGACGGCACAGGTGGAGCGGCTGTTCGAGCTGCCGGAGCCTGCCGCGCCACCCGCCGAGCCTGGCGGTGAAGCCATCGGCGCCGAGATCGGCATCGCCGACTTCGCCAAGGTGGACCTGCGCATCGCGCGCATCGTCGCCGCCGAGACGGTGCCCGGCAGCGACAAGCTGCTGCGCCTGACGCTGGACGTGGGCGAGACCTCGGCCAAGGACGGGCAGCCGCGTCTGCGCAACGTCTTCTCCGGCATTCGCTCGGCCTACACGCCGGAGCAGCTCGCCGGCAAGCTCACCGTGATGGTGGCCAACCTGGCCCCGCGCAAGATGAAGTTCGGCGTCTCCGAAGGCATGGTGCTGGCCGCCAGCCACGCCGACGAGAAGTCGCACCCGGGCATCTTCGTGCTCGAACCGTGGCCGGGTGCGCAGCCCGGCATGCGGGTGCGCTAGGCCCGCCGCACGAGCCAGCCGGAACGACCCAGGGTCGACCTTGACCGACCGGCTGCCCCGCCTGCACCGCTTCCGGCCGCGCCTGCTCGACGCACTGCGCGGCTACGACGCCAGGCGTCTGGCCGCCGACATCGGCGCGGGCCTGACGGTCGGGGTGGTGGCCCTGCCGCTGGCCATGGCCTTCGCGATCGCCAGCGGCGTCAAGCCCGAGGCCGGCCTCGTCACCGCCGTCGTCGCGGGTTTTCTCATCAGTGCGCTGGGCGGCTCGCAGGTGCAGATCGGCGGGCCGGCGGGCGCCTTCATCGTCATCGTCTACGGCATCGTCGAGCGCTACGGCCTGGCCAACCTGCTGATCGCCACCGTACTGGCCGGGCTGCTGCTCATCACGCTGGGCTGGCTGCGGCTGGGTGCACTCGTGCGATACGTGCCGGTGTCGATCGTCATCGGCTTCACCAACGCGATCGCCGTGCTGATCGCGTTGTCACAGGTGAAGGACCTGCTGGGCCTGGCGGTGCCGAAGATGCCGGCGGACTTCTTCACCCAGGTCGGCGTGCTCGCCCAGGCACTGCCGAGCCTCAACCCGGTGGCCTTGGGGCTGGGGCTGGCATGCCTGGGCGTGGTCGTGCTGTGGCCGAAGTCCCGCGCGATGGACACCGGGCCGGCAGTCGCTCCCGCACGCCTGCGCCGTGCGCTCGCACACGTGCCGGGCACCCTCGTGGCGCTGGCAGGTGCCACCGTGGCCACGGCCTGGCTGGCCCTGCCGGTGGAGACCATCGGCTCGCGCTTTGGCGGCATCCCCCAGTCGCTTCCGCCCTTCGCGCTGCCCGAGTTCAGCTGGGCCACCGCCAAGCAGCTCGTCATTCCCACCCTCACGATCGCGATGCTCGGGGCGATCGAGTCGCTGCTGTGCGCGCGCGTGGCCGACAACCTTGCCCCGCAGCACCCGCGCCACGACCCGAACCAGGAGCTGATGGCCCAGGGCGTGGCCAACGTGGTCACGCCCCTGTTCGGCGGCATCCCGGCCACCGGCACCGTGGCGCGCACCGTCACCAACATCCGCGCCGGCGCCACGAGCCCGGTGGCGGGCATCGTGCACGCGCTGACACTGCTGGCTGTCGTGCTCGTGGCCGCCCCGCTGGCCGAGCACGTGCCGCTGGCAGCGCTGGCCGGCATCCTGCTCTTCGTGGCCTGGAACATGGGCGAGTGGCGCGAGTTCGTGCGCGCCCGCCAGTTCAACCTCACCTACCGCACGATCCTGTTCGGCACCTTCGGCCTGACGGTGGTCTTCGACCTGACCGTGGCCTTCGAGGTGGGACTCGTGCTGGCCTGCGTGTTCTTCATCTGGCGCATGGGCACGCTCTTTCGCGTCACCGAGGTGCAGGCCACAGGGGCGCCCGGCGAGCCGCGGCAGGCGGCGCAGGCCTTCGAGGTCTACGGCTCGCTCTTCTTCGGGGCGGTCAGCCAGGTGGAGGACCTGCCCTCCCGGGTGGGCCCGGACACGCGCACCGTGGTGCTGGACATGCACCGCCTCGTGTCGATGGACACCTCGGGCCTGGAGGCGCTTCGCCAGCTGCAGCAGGCCCTGCGCAGGCGCGAGGTGGCGCTCGTGCTGGCACGCGTGAACGAGCAGCCCCTGTCGCTGGTGCGCCGCTCCGGTTTTGCCGACGAGCTCGGCGCCGGCGGCATCGTGGACGCATGGCCACCGCGCCGCCCCGGCACGAAGGCGTCGGCCGAGCCTGTCGCCCCTGCCGGGCAGCCCGATCTCTTCGGCTGAGACGCCCGGGAAGTCATCGAGATGCGGCCTCGGGTGCGCGCACGATAATCGGCTGCACCTTCGATGCCACGACGCCCCAGGAGACACGACTTGGCCCGCTCCAAAGCCCTCGCCGCCGACCCTTCCCTGCTCAACGCGCTGAAGTGGCGCGGCATCGGCCCGCCTCGTGGCGGGCGTGTCGTGGCGGTGGCGGGCGACCCGTCGGACCCGATGACCTTCTACTTCGGCGCCTGCGCCGGGGGCGTGTGGAAGACGGTGGACGGCGGCGTGTACTGGCGCTGCGTCTCCGACGGCTTCCTCACGAGCGCCACCATCGGCGCACTGGCCGTGGCGCCCTCCGACCCGAACGTGATCTACGCCGGGACGGGCGAGACGACGATCCGCATCGATGTCTCCTACGGCGACGGCGTCTACCGCTCCACCGACGCGGGCCGCACCTGGCAGCACCTGGGCCTGGCCGAGACGCGCCACATCGGCCGCATCTGCGTGCACCCGCAGGATCCCGACCTCGTCTACGTGGCCGCCCTGGGCGACGCCTTCGGCTCGAACGAGGCGCGCGGCGTGTACCGCTCGAAGGACGGCGGGCGCACCTGGAAGAAGGTGCTCTACCGCAACGCCGACGCCGGCGCGGTGGACCTGTCGATGGACCCGACCAACCCGCGCATCCTGTACGCGGGCTGCTGGAACGCGCGGCGCAGCTTCTGGCACCTCAACAGCGGCGGCCCCGGCAGCGGGCTGTGGCGCTCGATGGACGGGGGCGACACCTGGGAAGAGCTCTCCGGCCGCGGCGGCCTGCCCGGCGGGCTGCTGGGCAAGCACGGCGTGAGCGCCTCGGCGGCACGTGCCGGGCGCGTCTACGCGCTCGTGGAGGCCGAGGGCGACAAGACCGGCATGTGGCGCAGCGACGACCACGGCACGAACTGGGTGCAGGTCTCGAGCCACCGCGACCTGATGCACCGGCCCTGGTACTACACGCACGTCTTTGCCGACCCCGGCCATGCCGACACGGTGTACGTGACGAACTTGCAGATGTGGAAGTCCACCGACGGCGGCGTCTCCTACTCGGAGGTGACGACCCCTCACGGCGACAACCACGACCTGTGGATCGACCCGCGCAACCCGCGGCGCATGATCGAGGGCAACGACGGCGGGGCCTGCGTGAGCTTCAACGGCGGGGCGAGCTGGTCGTCCATCTACAACCAGAAGACGGCGCAGTTCTACCGCCTGGACGTCGACGACCAGTACCCCTACCGCGTCTACGGCACGCAGCAGGACAACACCTCGATCTCGGTACCCAACGCCTCCGAGTGGGGCTCGATCACGATCGGGGACTGCACCTACCCGGGCACGGGCGAGAGCGGCTTCATCGTCGTGCACCCCGAGGATCCGAACATCGTCTACTGCGGCGCCGTGGGCTCGAGCCCGGGCGGCGCCGGGGCGCTGCAGCGCTACGACCACCGCACGCGCCAGATCCGCCTGGTCAACGTGTGGCCGGAGAAGTCGCGCGGCGTGCCCCCGCGTGACCTCAAGTACCGCTTCGCCTGGACCTTCCCGCTCGTGTTCTCGCCGCACGACCCGAAGACGCTCTACGCGGGGGGCAACCGCGTCTTCCGCACGCGCGACGAGGGCGCGAACTGGGAGGCCATCTCCCCCGACCTGAGCCTGAACGAGCCGAGCCGCCAGGGCCACTCGGGCGGGCCGCTCACGCACGACACGGCCGGCGCCGAGGTGCACGCCACCTGTGCCTGCGTGGTGCCCTCGGCCCACCGCGAGACCGAGATCTGGGCCTCCACCGACGACGGCCTCGTGCACGTCACGCGAGACGGTGGAGCCTCGTGGAAGAACGTCACGCCCAAGGCGATGCCGGCGCTGGCCTACGTGGGCTGCGTGGAGCTCTCCCAGCACGATGCGGATACCGTGTACGTGAGCGCCACGCGCTACAAGCTGGCCGACTACCAGCCCTACCTGTTCCGCACCACCAACAGCGGCCGCACCTGGCAGTCGATCACGGGCGACCTGCCCCGCGGCGAGATCACGCGTGTCGTGCGTGCCGACCCGGTGCGCCCGGGCCTGCTCTTCGTGGGCACCGAGACGGGGATCTTCTACACGCTCGACGACGGTGCGCACTGGACGCGCATGGGAGGCGGCCTGCCGGTGGCACCCGTGTACGACCTCAAGATCAAGCACGGCGACCTGGTGGCGGCCACGCACGGGCGCTCGTTCTGGATCCTGGACGACCTCTCGGCCCTGCGCCAGCTGCGCGACGACACGCGCGCCGTGCAGCTCGTGGCGCCGCGCGACACCGTGCGCACCAAGCTCACGTGGAGCGCGGGCTCGGGCTACGGCAAGGCCGGCATCAGCTATGGGCCGGCCTTCGGCATCAGCGGCGGCAGCGAGGTCGTGAAGAAGGCCGACGGCAGCACGAGCCGCCAGTTCCTGGACGTGGGCGAAGGCGCGCCCGCGGGCGCCCTGCTGTGGTGGTGGCTGCCCGAGGGCTTCAAGGGACCGGTCAGGCTCTCGGTGCTCGACGCCAAGGGGCAGCTCGTGCGCGCGCTGGCCAGCGACGACGCGAAGCTCGCACCCGCGCGCCGCCCGGGCACGCGCACGGGCCTGAACCGCTACGTCTGGGACCTGCGCCACACCGGGCCGGTGCGCCAGGATCCGGCGCTGGCCGACCGGCGCAACCAGCCCCTGGCCGACGACAAGGAGGAGCTCAACGGGCCTCTGGTGGCCCCTGGCCGCTACACCGTGGTGCTGGAGGCAGGCAAGCAGCGCCTGGAGGCCCCGCTGGTGGTCCTCAAGGACCCGCGCGTGAAGACTTCGCAGCGCGCCTTCGACCAGCAGCTTGCGCTGCTGCGCCAGCTGCACGACAAGTGGTCGGCGCTGAACGTGGGCGTCAACCGGCTGCGCAGGCTGCGCCAGCAGCTGCGCACGCTGCTGCCGCGGCTCGAGGCGGGTGAGGCGGCCGCAACCGCCGCGCAGGCGCGCCAGCTCGTGGAGGCGCTCGATGCGATCGAGTCGGTGCTCGTGGACCCCAAGCGCGAGTCGGTGCGCGACGTGCTGCGCCACCAGGCGGGGCTGGACGACCAGCTCGCCGACATGGTCAGCGTCGTGTCGATCGCCGACGAGGCACCCACCACGCCGGCGCTGGAGGTCTCGCGCGAGGCGATGGCGCAGGTCGACGAGCAGCTCGCGCGGCTGCAGGCCTGCTGCGGGCCGCAGCTGGCTGCGCTGAATGCCGCGCTGCGCGCAGCGGGCGTGGAGGTCGTCGCGGCCGGGGCCTGAGCCCGGCTGCGCGACCGGTAAACTGCGGGTTTGCCCGAAGCCATCTGACCCCCGCCGAGACGAGCGTCGCCATGCCTTTCTTCTGGAAGCCCTACCGATCCGACGTGACGCAATTCCTCGAGCAGCTCAAGGCCCAGCGCCCGAGCCTCGAGGAGGAGCAGAAGCGCGGCCGCGCGCTGCTGTGGGACAAGGCCATTGACCGCGACGCGCAGGCCGACTACCGCAGCGTGCAGGTGCCGCAGCAGCCCTACGTCTACCAGACCAAGGCCTGATCGGCGTGTCCGGCGAGGCGCTGTCCAGCGGGCTGCCGCAGGGTCTGCCTGAACCGCCCGCGGTCGAGCAGCCCACGGGCCCGGACGCGGTCGACCAGGTCGCGATCGCGCGGCTGTACGGCGAGCCCCTGTTCAAGCTCCCGCAGGATCTCTACATCCCGCCCGATGCGCTCGAAGTCTTCCTCGAGGCCTTCGAGGGGCCGCTGGACCTGCTGCTCTACCTGATCCGGCGCCAGCACTTCAACGTGCTCGACATCCCGATGGCGGATGTCACGCGCCAGTACCTGGACTACGTCGAGCAGATCCGCCAGCGCAACCTCGAGCTCGCCGCCGAGTACCTGCTGATGGCGGCGATGCTCATCGAGATCAAGTCGCGCATGCTGCTGCCGCCGCGCAAGACTGAGGACGGCCGCGAGCCGGAAGACCCGCGCGCCGAGCTCGTTCGCCGGCTCCTGGAGTACGAGCAGATGAAGCTCGCGGCGGCGCGGCTGGATCAGCTGCCCGTGCTCGGGCGCGACTTCCTGCGCGCGCAGGTGGCAGTCGAGCAGAGCCTGCAGCTGCGGTTCCCCGACGTGCAGGCCGACGAGCTGCGCGCGGCGTGGAGCGACATCCTGAGCCGTGCGCGCCTGGTGCAGCACCACCGCGTCGGACGCCAGCAGCTGTCGGTGCGCGAGCAGATGAGCCACCTGCTGAAGTCGCTCCAGGGACGGCGCTTCGTCGAGTTCCAGGAACTCTTCGAGCCCGAGCGCGGCGTGCAGGTGGTGGTCGTCACGCTGATCGCGCTGCTCGAGCTCTCACGCGAGCATCTGGTGGAACTCACGCAGGCCGAGGCCTACGCGCCGATGTACGTGCGCCTGGCCTACACGCCTTCCTGAGCCACGAGCGCCTTCAGCGCCGCCTCGTCCAGCGTCTCGCGCGCCAGCAGCTGCGCCGCCCCGCGCTCCAGCGTGGCGTGGCGCGCCTGCAGCAGCACCCTCGCCTGCTCGAAGGCCTCGCCCACGATCGCGCGCACCGCGTCATCGATCAGCTGCTGGGTGCGTGCGCCGTGGCGCGGCGCCGCCGGACCCTCCAGGCCGGGCGGCAGCTCCAGGAAACGTGGCCGCGGCTCTTCGTAGGCGACATGCCCGAGCGCCTCGACCATGCCGTGGCGCATCGCCATGTCGCGCGCGAGGTCGGTGGCGCGAGCCAGGTCGTCGGCCGCCCCGGTGGAGACCTCGCCGAAACGCAGCAGCTCGGCCGCGCGCCCGGCCAGCAGCACCGTGATGCGCCGCAGCAGCTCCGAGCGCGTCTGCACGTAGCGGTCCTCGCTCGGGCGCTGGATGGTGTAGCCCAGTGCCCCGATGCCGCGCGGGATGATCGAGACCTTGTGCACCGCGTCGCTGCCCGGCAGCGACAAGGCCACGAGCGCGTGCCCCATCTCGTGGAAGGCGATGACCTCGCGCTCGCGCGGGGCGAGCACGCGGCTGCGCTTCTCCAGGCCTGCGACGATGCGCTCCACCGCACTGGTGAAGTCCTGCAGCTGCACCTCCTGGGCCCCGCGGCGCGTGGCCGCCAGCGCGGCCTCGTTGCACAGGTTGGCCAGGTCGGCCCCGGAGAAGCCCGTCGTGAGCGCAGCCACCTGCGCCAGGTCGAGCGAGCGGTCCAGCCGCAGGCGCTTGACGTGCACGTTCAGGATCTGCACGCGCCCGGCCTTGTCCGGGCGGTCCACCAGCACCTGGCGGTCGAAGCGACCGGCGCGCAGCAGCGCCGGGTCCAGGATCTCGGGTCGGTTCGTGGCCGCCAGCAGCACGAGACCCGCGGAGCTGTCGAAGCCGTCGAGCTCGGCCAGCAGCTGGTTGAGGGTCTGCTCGCGCTCGTCCAGGCCGCCGAAGGCGCCGGCAAAGCCGCGGGCGCGGCCGAGCGCATCGAGCTCGTCGATGAAGATGATCGCCGGCGCGCGCTCGCGCGCCTGCTCGAAGAGGTCGCGCACGCGTGCTGCGCCCACGCCCACGAACATCTCGACGAACTCGCTGCCCGAGATGCTGAAGAAGGGCACGCCCGCCTCCCCCGCCACGGCCTTGGCCAGCAGCGTCTTGCCGGTGCCCGGCGGCCCCACGAGCAGCACGCCCTTGGGCAGCCGCGCGCCCAGGCGCCCGTGGCCCTGCGGGTCCTTCAGGAAGGCCACCACCTCCTGCAGCTCGGCCTTGGCCTCGTCCACGCCCGCCACGTCGGCAAAGGTGACGCCCGTGTCGCGCTCCACGTAGACCTTGGCGCGGCTCTTGCCGATGTTCATGAACCCGGGCATGCCTCCCGAGCGCTCGGCCAGGCGCCGGATCACGAGCCACCACAGGCCGAAGAAGACGGCAGCCGGCACGATCCAGGACAGCAGCTCGCGCAGGAAGGCATGGTCGGTGTCGCGCGCGTAGGGCACCTGGAACCGGGACAGCCGCTCGGCCAGCGCCGGCTCCACCCGCGTGGCAACGATCATCGACTTGCCGTGGGCATCGGGCGCCTTGAGCCGACCGATGAGCTGGGTCTCGCTCACCCGCACATCGGCCACGCGCCCCTCCTGCAGCGCCTGTTCGAACTCGCTGTAGGGCACGGCCTCGACCGTGCTGCGCGCCTGCCACCAGGCCTGCGCCAGCAGCAGCAGCACCATCGCCAGCACCCAGTAGCCCACGCTCCAGCGCGTGCGCGGGTCGGCCGGCGGCAGGGGCGGCAGGGTCGGGCGCAGGGAGCGCATCGACGCGAGTGTGGCGTGCACGGGGCGGTGCCTCTTGGGCCCGCGCAACGAGCAGGCAGGTCACGGCGCCGCACGCTGCGCCAGCAGAAAGCCGATGAGCGCACGCAGCCGCCCGGGCGCAACGGGCTTGCGCAGCACGTGCAGCGCAGGGATTGCCGCAAGGGCCTCGTGGGCTTCGGGCGTGTCCAGCAGGCTTCCCGTCACGAGCACGGCTGGCATGGGACGGCCAGGCCAGGCAGCGCGCAGCTGCTCGAGCGCCTGCAGGCCGTCGCCCGGCGTGGCCAGGCGGTGGTCCACGATCACGAAGTCCGGCGCCGCGGCCTGCGGCGAGGCCAGCCAGGCGGCCAGCGACTGCCGGTCAGCGAAGGCCGTCGACCCTGCACCCCAGGTGCGCAGCAACTGCGTCAGGCCCAGGCGCACGGCCGCATCGTCGTCGACCACGACGGCGTGGCGCCCCTGCAGCGTGGGTGCGAGGGCAGCCGGCACAGGCGCGGCTGCCGCCGCCGGTGGGCCCGCCCGCGACTGCGGCAGCTCCAAGCCGAAAACCGAGCCCCGGCCCTCGCGCGAGCGCACCTGGATGCGCGTGCCCGAGAGCGCCGCCAGCCGCGACACGATCGACAGGCCCAGGCCCAGCCCCTTGCGCTCCGAGGGCCCCACGGGCCGGCCGGGGTGGGCCTGGAAGAACTCCTCGAAGAGCCGGGGCATCGCCGCCAGCGGGACCCCCACGCCGCTGTCCCAGACCTGCAGCCGCACCCGCCCGGCCCGTGCGCGTGCGCACACCAGCACCCCGCCCGCATCGGTGTAGCGGATCGCGTTGGCCACGAGGTTGCGCAGCATGCGCTCCAACGCCAGCGGGTCGGCCTGCACGCACAGCGCGGCGCCACGGAACTCCAGCGTGAGGCCCTTGGCGCGCGCGGCAGGCTCGAAGCTCAGTCGCAGCCGGGCATAGAGGCCCTCCAGCCGCACCGGCTGCGGCTCGATCGCCACGGCGCCCGCATCCAGGCGCGACAGGTCGAGCAGTTCGCCGAACAGCCCCTCCAGCGCATCCACCGAAGCCTGGATGCTCGCCACGAGGTCGGCCACCTCGGCGTCGCGCACGCGGTGGCGCAGCGCCTCGGCGAACAGTCCCAGGGCGTGCAGCGGCTGGCGCAGGTCGTGGCTCGCCGCGGCCAGGAACTGCGTCTTGGCGCGGCTGGCCGCCTCCGCTTCCCGGCGCGCAGCCTGCGCCTGCGCGCCCTCCTGGCGCAGCTGCTCGGCCAGCGTGTCCGTCCGGCTCTTGAGCCACAGCGCGCGCGACAGCGCGTTGCCATGCGTGCGCCCCATGAAGAGCGTGATGGCGAACAGCAGCGCCAGCACCCCGGCCAGCTGCCCGTGCCAGGGTTGCCCGTCGTCCAGCGCGACGCGGGCGATGGTCGGCCCGAGCAGCACGGCCAGGAAGACGATGAAGACGCGCGGCTGCATCGCCAGCAGCTGCACCGAGCCGATCGCGTAGCTGCACACGATGAGCAGCAGCAGCAGGCGCTGGTGGGCCTCGCCATGCGGCCAGAAGAGCCACACCGACACACCCCACCATGCCCCCATCGACACCACGAGCACGCGCCAGCCCCGCCGCCAGTGGCGAAGCGCGGCTCCGTCTTCGGGTGCAGCAGCAGGCAGCCTGCGCCAGTGCAGCAGCCGCACCGCCCACAGCAGCGCGGCCACGGCCACCCAGGGCAGCACCCGGGCCGGGCCGGCGGCGCCCCAGTAGATCGCGGCGATCAGCAGCACGCCCAAGGCGTTGCCCGCCAGCACCGAGGGCGTCTGCAGGGCCATCACCCGCAGCCGGTCGGCCGCGGCCGGGCGCAGGCGGCGCCGCGGCGACGCCGCCCTCAGGGCGTGGCCGGCCGCGTCCACGGTGCCAGCGAGCCCGGGGCCGCGAGCAGCCGGCTCACGGCGAGCACGGCCTGCGTGCGCGTGGTCACGTTGAGCGTGCGCAGCACCGCGCGCACATGGTCCTTCACGGTCTCCACGGACAGCCGCAGCTCGCGGGCGATCAGCTTGTTGGGCTTGCCCTGCAGCAGCAGCTCGAGCACGTCGAGCTGGCGCGGCGTCATGCCCAGGCTCTGCAGGCAGGCCCGCAGCGAGGCGCGGGCGTCGAGCCCCGGTGCCGCCACGGCTGGAGCGGGGCCCAGCATCGCGTGCGCCGCGTGTACCGCCACGGCATCGGACCCGTGCGGTGGCTCCGGGGCCAGCTCATCGGGCACCACGATCACACCCTGCAGCACGGCCCGCAGCGCCTGCAGCAGCGCCTGGGGCGTCGCGCGCTTGGTCACGAAACCCATGGCGCCGGCGTCGATGGCCCGCACCACGTCGGCAGCGCGCTCGGAGGCGGACACCACCACGATGGGCAGGAACGGGTGGGTGCGGCGCAGCTCGCCCAGGAAGGCATGCCCGTCGACATCGGGCAGCGCCAGATCCAGCAGCAGCAGGTCGAAGCCCGTGTCCGCCCGCAGCACCTCGCGCGCCGCGGCAGCGCTGCCCGCCGTCACGACCTCGGCCTCCTGGTCGAGCTCGCGCAGGATCCGCTGCATCGCCGAGACGATCAGCGGATGGTCGTCGATCAACATCAGTCTCATACAAGTCCCCCTCGAAGCTTGTGAGCCGGGGCGTGCCTCGGGATGCGGGCACGCTCTCGCGGCGAGATGAAGCGAACGCCGGAAGGCCGGGTCAGGGAGGGGGTCGCGGGGGCAGAGACAAGCCAGGCGCGTGCAGACAACCGTGCACCGCGCCCGGATGGAACCGTGGCAGGCGCTGCTCAGACATAGCGCCGGCTCACCGACTCGGCCACGCAGGCCGGCTTGGGGGAGCCCTCGAGCTCCATCGTCACCTCCATCACGAGCTGCGCGCCGCCTTCCAGCGGTTCGTAGCTCAGCAGGCGGAAGTGCCCGCGCAGGCGGGAGCCGACCGGCACGGGCGCGGTGAAGCGCACGCGGTTGAGCCCGTAGTTCACGCCCATGCGCACGTCATCGATGACGAGGGCGCGCTCGAACAGCGTGGGCAGCAGCGACAGCGTCAGGAAGCCGTGCGCGATGGTGGCGCCGAAAGGCCCCCGGGCGGCGCGCTCACGGTCGACGTGGATCCACTGGTGGTCGTCGGTGGCCTGGGCGAAGAGGTCGATGCGATGCTGGTCGATCTCGACCCAAGGCCCCGTGCACAGGGCCTCTCCCACGCGTTCGCGCAGATCCTGCAGGTGCGCCACGTGCAACGGTGCGGCGGCAGTCGGATCGTCGTGCATGGAGCTCACGCCTTGCCCTCTCGTTGTTCTTCTGCCTTGTTCTGATTCTCGCAGCGGGCAGCGCCACGGGGGGATTGATGCTAGCCACGCGCCCTGCGTGTCGCCTCGGGACTCACCCCTAACCAAGACCCCGGCGCCAGACAGGTCTTGCACGCCGGGCCCGCGACAATGGCGGCATGTTCCAGCCCTCCCAGCACGATGTGCGGCGCTTCTTCTGCGAGGCCGCTCGCAGGCAGCGCGAAGGCCTGCCGCTGGACCCCCTGCAGGCCCAGGCCGCTGCCTGGATCGCCGAGCACCCCGAGTATGCGCAGGACCTGAGCGACGTGGACGCCGCGCTGGCCGCCGTCTATGACGTCGAGGAAGGGCGCACGAACCCCTTCCTGCACCTGAGCATGCACCTGAGCATCAGCGAGCAGGTCGCGATCGACCAGCCCACCGGCATCCGCCAGGCCGTGCAGCTGCTGGCGGCACAGCAAGGCTCGCTGCATGCCGCCCACCACGAGGTGATGGAGTGCCTGGGGCGGATGATCTGGGAGAGCCAGAGGAGCGGGCGCCCGCCCGACGGCGCCGCCTACCTCGAGGCGGTACGCCAGCGTGCGACGCGGCGCTGAGGGGGCGGCTGAGCGATCCGCCTTACCTGGGCCCCACCGTCACCCAGGCGACTTCCAGCCAGTTGTCGGCGCGGTGCATCAGGGATACGTTCGTGCGTGCCGCCCACGGGATCACCTGGCGGTGCAGCGGGATCGTGTGGGCCTGGTCACGCCACTCGCGCAGTGCCGTCTTGATCAGCTCCTCGCGCTTCTTCGGGTCGGGCTCGACGCTGGACTGCGCGGCCAGCGCGTCGAACCGGTCGTTGCGCGAGCGTCCGTAGTTGTACAGGCCCACGCCCTTGTCGCCCAGGTTGCGCATCACTGGCGTGAGCGTGGTCTCGGCATCCGTCACCGCCCCGCCCCAGCCGAGCATGTACAGGCTCGTGTCGTACTTCTCGAGCTTGGGGAAGTAGGTCGTGCGCGGCATCGCGTTGACCTTCACCTTGACCTTGATCTGCGCCCACATCGCGGCCAGCGCGATGCAGATCTCCTCGTCGTTGACGTAGCGGTTGTTCGGGCAGTCCAGCGTGACCTCGAAACCGTCGGCGTAGCCGGCCTCGGCCATCAGGCGCCGCGCGGCGGCGAGGTCGAAGGGCAGCCGGCGCTCGATGTCGGGGTCGTTGTAGGCGGCAAGGGGCGAGGGCGTCATGCCGCCGGTGGGCACGCTCTGGCCGTTCATGAGCTTGGTGCGCATCGTCTCGATGTCCACCGCCTGGTAGAGCGCCCGGCGCACCCGCGCGTCCTTGAAGGGGTTGCGGCCCTTGACGCTGCCGTACAGCAGCTCGTCGCGGTGCTGGTCCATGCCGATGAAGACCACGCGATTCTCCGGGCCGTCGATCACCTTCACGCCCGAGGTGTTGCGCAGGCGCGCGATGTCGCGCGGGGCCGGGTCGAGCACGAAGTCGATCTCGCCCGAGACGAGCGCGGCCAGGCGCGTGGCGTCGTTGCCGATGGGCGTGTAGACGATCTCCTGCACATTGCCTTCGAAGCGGCCCCACCAGCCGGGGTTGCGCCGGTAGGTGGTGCGGATGCCGGGCTGGCGGTTCACGAGCATGTAGGGGCCCGTGCCGTTGGTGTGGAAGCTCGCGTGGCTCTCCTCCTTGTTCTTGAAGTCCAGCGGCTTGAGCACGCGGTGCTTCTCGGCCCAGGCCTTGCTCATGATCCACAGCGAGGCCACGTGCTGCAGGAAGACGGGGTTGACCTGCGCCAGGCGGAACTCCACCGTCAGCGGGTCGATCGCCACAGGCGTGCCCACCGCGTTGGCGTAGACGTTGAGCTGCGAGGTGAGCTCCTTGCCGCGGTTGATCGAGAACACCACGTCCTCGGCCGAGAAGGGAGAGCCATCGTGGAACTTCACGCCCGGGCGCAGCTTGAAGCGCCACGTGAGCGGGCCGGTCTGCGTCCACTCGGTGGCCAGCGAAGCCACGAGGTTGAGCTGCTTGTCGCGCCGCAGCAGGGTCTCGTAGACCTGGCCGTTGATGGCGTTGGTCAGGCCCTCGTTCTGCGAGTGCGGATCCATCGTCTGCGGGTCGCCCTGGCTCGCCCAACGCAGGGTCTGCGCAGTCGAGGCGGGGGCGGCAGCCAGCAGGACGGCAGCGGCCAGCGCGGCTGCCAGGGTGGTGGCCAGCTTGGCAGGCGGGGTGTGCATGGGGCCCTTTCCAGCTTGCACGGCAACGTGCGTGCAGCAGGGCCAGTGTAGGCAGGCTGCCGGCGGCCTCAGCCCGCGGGGTAACCCTCGTCGGCCAGCGCCTGCTCGAAGGCCTGGCGCGGCTGGGCCGACTCGATCACGACCTGGTGCGTGGGCAGGTCGATCTTCAGCGTGGCGGCCGGGTCGACGCGCTGCACGGTGGCGGTGACGGCGCGGGCGCAGTGGCCGCAGGTCATGTCGGGGAGCTTGAGTTCGATGGTCATGGTCGTCCTTCGGGCCAGGCCACCGCGCGGGCTGCGAGCGGATGGCAGCGGGCTCGGCCCGGGCGGGGTGGTGGGGTGCCCGGATTGTGCCGCGCCGGCGCTACAGTGCCGGCATGACACAGCGCCAGCTCGCCATCGACGGCATGACCTGCGCCAGCTGCGTGGCACGCGTGGAGCGCGCGCTGCGCAAGGTGCCGGGCGTGCAGGAGGTGTCGGTGAACCTCGCCACCGAGCAGGCGGTGGTCCATCTGGCCGAGGGCGCGGCCACCGCTGCGGCCGGGGGTGCGGCGGCCACCGACGCGGCGCTGTGCGAGGCCGTGCACCGCGCGGGCTACGAGGCCAGCGTGCTCACGCCGCTGTCCCCCGAGCCGGTGCGGCGCGAGCACGACCCGGGCTGGCGCGTGGCCCTGGCCGCGGCGCTGAGCGCACCGCTGGTGCTGCCGATGGCAGCCGGGCTGGCCGGCTCGCACCTGATGCTGCCCGCCTGGCTGCAGGCCCTGCTGGCGGCACCCGTGCAGTTCTGGCTGGGCGCGCGCTTCTACCGCGCGGGCTGGGCCGCGCTGCGCGCCGGCAGCGGCAACATGGACCTGCTGGTGGCACTGGGCACGAGCGCGGCCTTCGGCCTGAGCCTGGCCCTGTGGTGGCTCGATCCGCACGGCCACCCGCACCTGTACTTCGAGAGTGCGGCAGTCGTCATCACGCTCGTGATGCTGGGCAAGTGGCTCGAGGCGCGCGCGCGGCGGCAGACGCTGGCTGCACTCGACTCGCTGCGTGCCCTGCGGCCCGAGACGGCGCGCGTGCGCCGCGACGGGGTCGAGCTGGAGGTGCCGCTGGCGCAACTGCGCGTGGGCGACGAGACCGTGGTGCGGCCGGGGGAGCGCTTCCCGGCCGACGGGACGATCGTGGAGGGGCGCACCCATGCCGACGAGTCGCTGCTCACGGGCGAAAGCCTGCCGGTGGCACGCGAGGCGGGAGACCGTGTGACGGGTGGCGCGCTCAATGTCGAGGGCCTGGTCGTGGTGCGCACCACTGCGGTGGGCGCCGAGTCCCAGCTCGCCCGCATCGTGCGGCTGGTGGAGTCGGCGCAGGCCCGCAAGGCGCCGATGCAGCAGCTCGTGGACCGCGTCAGCGCGGTCTTCGTGCCGGTGGTCATCGTGGTGGCGGTGCTCACCGGCCTGGGCTGGGGCCTGCTGCAGGGCGACTGGGCCGCGGCCACGATCCACGCCGTGGCCGTGCTCGTGATCGCCTGCCCCTGCGCACTGGGCCTGGCCACGCCGGCCACGCTGATGGTGGGCACGGGCCTGGCGGCGCGGCGCGGCATCCTCGTGCGAGACGCGCAGGCGCTGGAGGCGATGCGCAGCGTGCGAACGGTGGCCTTCGACAAGACCGGCACGCTGACCCAAGGCCGGCCGGTGCTGGTCGAGGCCCTGCCGGCCGGTGACGCGCAGGTGCTG
>JBBAPJ010000012.1:3704-23801 GCA_040400855.1 Rubrivivax sp. | reverse complement strand
GCGCTCGGGGTGCGCAGCGTCATGGTCAGCGGCGACCTGCCCGGGGCGGCCGCCGCCGTCGCGCGGGAGGTCGGCGTGGACGAGGTCCACGCGGAGGTGCTGCCCGCCGACAAGGCGCGGGTGGTGCAGGCCTTGAAGGCCCAGCTGCCCGCCGGGGCGAAGGTGGCGATGGTGGGCGACGGCGTGAACGATGCCCCGGCGCTGGCAGCTGCCGACGTGGGCATTGCGGTCGTGAACGTGGGGGGCGGCACCGACGTGGCGATGGAGACGGCGGGCCTGACCCTGATGCGCGGCGACCCTCGGCTCGTGGCCGAGGCCATCGGACTGTCGCAGGCCGTGCACCGCAAGCTGCGGCAGAACCTCTTCTGGGCCTTTGCCTACAACGTGGTGGGCATCCCGCTGGCGGCTTTCGGGGCGCTCAGCCCCGTGCTGGCCGGGGCGGCGATGGCGCTGTCCAGCGTGAGCGTCGTGACGAACGCCTTGCTGCTGCGCAGGTGGAAGCCACCGGCGGCGGCAGCAGCCGGTCTCGACGGGGCGAAGGTCCTCAGGTCCCCGTCGCCACCCACAGCGTATCGAGGTTGACGGAGGACCACGCCTCCATCGGCTCGCGCGCCACGATGCGGTCGTAACAGCCCGGCGCGGCCAGGTCGACGCGTTGCAGCGGGATCGGCATGCGGGTCTTGTTCGAGTAGAAGACCTGCACCACCGGCTGCTCGTGGGCGCCCACGTTCTGCTCGTAGACCACGGCAATGCGCTGCGACTCCAGGCGCACGATGGCTCCGATGGGGTAGATGCCCACCGTCCGGATGAAGTGCGCGAAGATGTCGTGGTCGAAGTGGCCCTTCCACTTCTGCATCCGCGCGATCGACTCGGCAGGATCCCACCGCGCCTTGTAGGAGCGGTGCGTGGTGATGGCGTCGTAGACGTCGCAGATCGCGCCCATGCGGGCGAACAGCGAGATCTCGCCGCCCGTCAGGTTGTGGGGGTAGCCCGCGCCATCCATGCGCTCGTGGTGGTGCAGGCTCACGTCCAGCGCGTGCTCGCTGGTCAGGCGCCCCTCCTGCAGGATCTCGTAGCCCCGCACCGGGTGCGTGCGGATCACCGAGTACTCCTCGCTCGTGAGCTTGCTGGGCTTTTCCAGCAGCGATTCGGGCATCACCGACTTGCCGATGTCGTGCAGCAGCCCGGCCAGCCCAGCCTCGTGGCAGGCCTGCTCGTCCATGCCCATCTGCCTGGCCAGCGCCACCATCAGGGCGCACACCGACACCGAGTGCATGAAGGTGTACTCGTGGCGCTTGCGCAGCCGCGACAGCGTCATCAGCGCATGCGGGTTGCGGTCGATCGACTCCGTGACCGCATCCACCACCGGCAGGCAGCGTTCGGCGTCCAGCGCCTGGCCGAGCCTGGCCTGCTCGAACAGGTCGCCCACGAGCTGGCGGCCCTGCTTCATCACGCCCGCCGCGCGCTTGAGCTCGTCGGCCAGGGAGTGCCAGCCTTCGATCTCGTCGCCCGGCCGGGAGCGGGGCGGGGCTTCGCCCACCGTGCCCGCATTGGTCGACACCTCCTGCCAGGTGGCTGCCTTGGTCGAGTCCTCGCGCGCCTTGAGCACCGTCTGGGGAGCCTCCTCCTGGGCGGCCGCGGCAGCGGCAAGCTCGGCCGCGGCCGTCTGGACGGGCGCCTGCGGCTCGACAGGCGGGCTGGGAACAGCCGGCCCGGGGCCTTCCACGTCGAGCCCGGCGGACACGTCGATCCAGCAGGACTCCGCGCCGCTGCGACGCAGCTTGTCCAGGTCGGCCTCCCGCTTGAGCAGGAAGCGCGTTCGCCAGAACGGATTGTCGAGCCAGGAGGCCTCCACCGAGTGGAGGTGCATGCCCAGACGCACCTGGTCGACCGGGATCTTCTTGAGGGAGGGGTTCAGGGCCAAGGCGCGCTCCGGGCGCATGGAGCTGCGCCCACCTGTCTTATCGGCACCCCATCCCCGGACTTGAGCCCGGGCTTCCCAGCCCAGGCGCGTCCCCTGCCCGGCTCAGCGGAAGCGGCTTTCGGGCACCGTGCGCAGGTCACCCGGGATCGAGCCCAGGTACTGGGCCATCGCCTTGAGCTCGGCCAGGGTGAAGCTCTTCACCTGCCCGGCCATGATCGCGTTGCCACGGCCCACGGCCGGGTTGCCTTCCGTCTTGTACGCCTTCAACGCGACATAGAGGTAATCGGCATGCTGGCCGGCGAGCTTCGGGTAGGAAGGATCGATGGGCTTGTTGTAGTCCGCCCCGTGGCAGGAGGCGCAAGCACCCTTGGCGAGCAGCGCCGCCACCTCGGGCCGGGGTGCCGGGGCCGTGCGGGCGGCGACCGGCTTGACCGCCGACGCGCCCTGCTGCTCGTAGAAAGCAGACAGGTCGGCGATGTCGGCATCCGTCAGGGAGCCGGCCAGGCCGCGCATCGAGGGGTGGCGGCGCTCGCCCTTCCTGTAGGCGTTCAGGGAGGCGGCGATGTACTTCGCGCTCTGCCCGGCAATCATGGGCACCCGGTGCACCTCGGGGAAGGAGGCCTGGTAGCCGGGGATGCCGTGGCAGCCGATGCACATAGCGGCCTTCTTCTGGCCAGCTGCGGCATCCTGGGCCGTCGCGACGGGGGCGGTGCCGGCCAGGGCCAGCGCGAGGAGCAGCGCCTTGTTGTTCATGGTGGCTTGTCAGCTTCTGGAAGTGTGCGTGAACCGTCTCTCCAACCGGCCGTGATTATAGGGTGGCCCGTATACTGGCCCGGCCTCTCCCACGCCACCTCGCCACGATGAAGTTCAAGGGTTCAGACCAGTACGTCGCCACGCCGGACCTGATGCTGGCCGTGAACGCCGCCATCACGCTCAAACGCCCGCTGCTCATCAAGGGCGAGCCGGGAACCGGCAAGACCATGCTGGCCGAGGAGGTGGCTCAGGCGCTGGGCATGCCGCTGCTGCAGTGGCACGTGAAGAGCACCACCAAGGCCCAGCAGGGCCTGTACGAGTACGACGCCGTGAGCCGCCTGCGCGACAGCCAGCTGGCCGACGCCGACAGCGCCGCGCGCGTGCACGACATCCGCAACTACATCGTGCGCGGCGTGCTGTGGCAGGCCTTCGCCTCCGAGGAGCCGGTGGTGCTGCTGATCGACGAGATCGACAAGGCCGACATCGAGTTCCCGAACGACCTGCTGCGCGAGCTCGACCGCATGGAGTTCCACGTCTACGAGACGCGCGAGACCGTGCGCGCGGTGAACCGCCCGCTCGTGTTCATCACCTCCAACAACGAGAAGGAGCTGCCCGACGCGTTCCTGCGCCGCTGCTTCTTCCACTACATCAAGTTCCCCGACGCCGACACGATGCGCGCCATCGTGGACGTCCACTTCCCGGGCCTCAGGAAGGAGCTGCTGGCGGCGGCGCTGAAGACCTTCTACGACGTGCGCGGGCTGCCCGGCCTCAAGAAGAAGCCCTCGACCTCCGAGCTCATCGACTGGCTCAAGCTGCTCGTGGCCGAGGAGATCCCGACCGAGGCCCTGCAGTCGGGCGACGAGAAGGTGGCCATCCCGCCCCTGGTGGGGGCGCTGCTGAAGAACGAGCAGGACACGACGCTCTTCGAGAAGCTCGTGTTCATGCAGCGCCACAACCGCTGAGCCGCGGGCGTGGCACACACGGAGAGGTCTCCATGCCCACGACACCGAAGAAGGCCCTGCTTCCGCTGACGGTCGAGCACCTGTGGCAGCTCGAGCGAGTGGGCGCGCCGAGCCTGTCTCCCGATGGCGCGCTGGCGGTGGCCAGCGTCATGCGGCACTCGATGGCCGAGAACCAGGCCAGCAGCACGCTGTGGCTCTTCAACACGCTGGGCGGCCGGCCGCGCGCGCTCACCCACGCCGGCGACAAGGACGGCCAGCCGCGCTTCAGCCCAACGGGCGATCGCATCGCCTTCGTCGGCCGGCGCGAGCAGGAGGGCGCGAAGGACGAGGCCCCGCAGCTCTACCTGATCCCGCCCGACGGTGGCGAAGCCAGGCGCGCCGCCACGGTGGCCACGGGAGTGGAGGCCTTCCGGTGGTTCCCCGACGGGCGCCGCATCGCCTTCGTCTCCTGGGTGTGGCCGAACCTGCGGGGTGCCGCGGCGCAGGCGCGTGCCATGCGCGAGTGGCGCTCGCGCAAGGAGACAGGCTACGTCACCTGCGAGGCGCAGTACCGGTACTGGGACCACCACATCCCGATGGGGCGCGTGGCCCACCTGCACGTGCTCGACACCGTGCGTGGCCGCGTGACGGATCTCTTCGAGGGCACGCCCTACGAGCTCTCGCGCGCCGAGCCCAACGCCGACACCTTCGACGTCTCGCCCGACGGCTCGCGCATCGCCTTCGCCTTCGATCCGGCCGAGGAAAAGCGCAGCGACGGGCGCTTCGCGCTGGCCGAGGTCGAGCTGCGCAGCGGCCGCATCACGGTCGTCGCACGCGACCCGGAGTGGGATTTCCGGGCCCCGCGCTACAGCCCCGACGGCCAGCGCATCGCCTTCCTGGCCAGCCACGCCGGGCGCAAGCACACGATGCCCGATCACCTGGCCCTGTGGCACCGCGCCGGCGGGCGCTGGGAGGTCTGCAGCCAGGCCTGGGACCATGAGGTCCACGCGCCGCTGGTGTGGGAGGAGGACGGCCAGGCGCTGCTGCTGTGCTCGGAGGAGCGCGGCCGGCGTCACCTGTGGCGCTTCGACCTGCCCGACCAGCGCGCCGAGGTGGTGGTGGCCGGCGGCTGGGTGCACGCCTTCGACAAGGCAGCCGGCACGCTCGTGACGCTGGCCGATTCGGCGCAGCACCCCGGCCGGCTGCACGCGCATGCCCCGGGCGAGCCGCCGCGGCGCCTGGAGCGGTTCAACGACGCGCTGCTGGCGCGCCACGACCTGGGCCGCACCGAGGAGGCCTGGGTGACGGGTGCGCGCGGCGAGAAGGTGCAGGTGTGGCTGACCTGGCCGCCGGGCTTCACGCCGCGGCGCAAGTGGCCGCTGATGCACAACATCCACGGCGGCCCCCACACCGCTGCGGGCGACACCTGGCACTACCGCTGGAACACGCAGGTCTTCGCCGGCCAGGGCTACGTGGTGGCCAGCGTGAACTACCACGGCTCGTCGAGCTTCGGCTACGCCTTCAAGGACAGCATCACGCACCGCTGGGGCGAGCTCGAGCTGCAGGACGTGGAGGCCGCCACCGACTGGCTGCTCACCGAGCCCTGGGCCGATCCGAAGCGCGTCTTTGCCACCGGCGGCAGCTATGGCGGCTTCATGGTGGCGTGGATGAACGCGCACGTGAAGCCGGGGCGCTATGCGGCCTATGTGTGCCACGCCGGATGCTTCGACTGGGTGGGCATGTTCGCCGACGACGCCTGGGCCTGGCACGCGCGCGAGCTCGGCGCCTGGTACTGGGACGACATGGCGCAGGTGCACCGCCAGAGCCCGCATGCACACGCCGCGGGCATGCGCACGCCCACGCTCGTGGTGCACGGCGCGCTCGACTACCGCGTGCCCGACGCGCAGGGCCTGGCCTACTACAACACCCTCAAGGCGCGCCAGGTGGACGCGCGGCTGCTGTGGTTCCCCGACGAGAACCACTGGGTGCTCAAGCCGCGCAACAGCCGGCTGTGGTACGCCGAGTTCTTCGACTGGCTCGCACGCCACGACCCGGCTCGCCGCACGCCGAGCCGGCGCAAGGCGCCCGCTCGCGGCGCCTCCCGGGCCTGACGCCATGCTGATCGACTTCTTCCAGACGCTGCGCGCGGCGCGGCTGCCGGTGTCGGTGAAGGAGTACCTGATGCTCCTGGAGGCGCTCAAGGCCGGTGTGCTCGACGACGAGGACGCCGGGCCGTCGGTGGAGCGCTTCTACTTCCTCGCGCGCAGCGCGCTCGTGAAGGACGAGGCGCACTTCGACAAGTTCGACCGGGCCTTCTCCGCCTACTTCAAGGGTGTGGAGCGGGTGGCCGACTTCACGAAGGAACTGCCCCTGGAGTGGCTGCGCAAACACCTGGAGCTCGAGCTCACGCCCGAGCAGAAGGCGGCCATCGAGAAGATGGGCTGGGACGAGCTGATGGAAACGCTCAAGAAGCGCTTCGAGGAACAGAAGGAGCGCCACGAGGGCGGCAACCGGATGATCGGCACCGGCGGCACGAGCCCTTTCGGCGCCTGGGGCTACAACCCGCAGGGCATCCGCATCGGCCAGGAAAAGGGCCGAAACCGCAGCGCCGTGAAGGTCTGGGACCAGCGCGCCTACGCCGACTACGACGACACCAAGGAACTGGGCACGCGCAACATCAAGGTGGCGCTGCGCAGGCTGCGGCGCTTCGCGCGCGAGGGCTCGGAGCTCGAGCTCGACCTGGACGACACGATCCACAGCACCGCCGCCAACGCCGGCATGCTCGACATCCGGATGGTGCCCGAGCGCCACAACCGCGTGAAGGTGCTGCTGCTGATGGACGTGGGCGGCACGATGGACGAGCACATCCCGCGCGTGGAGGAGCTCTTCAGCGCCGCCAAGGGCGAGTTCAAGCACCTGGAGTTCTACTACTTCCACAACTGCGTCTACGACTTCATGTGGAAGAACAACCGGCGCCGCTTCAGCGAGAAGACCCCCACCTGGGACGTCATCCGCAAGTTCAACAAGGACTACAAGCTCGTCTTCGTCGGCGACGCCACGATGAGCCCCTACGAGATCCTGCAGCCCGGCGGCAGCGTGGAATACAACAACGAGGAGCCCGGCGCGCAGTGGCTGCAGCGGCTCACGCAGGCCTTCCCGAAGTTCGCCTGGATCAATCCCGAGCCCCAGGGCGTCTGGCAGTATCGGCAGAGCATCGCCATCGTCCAGCAACTGATGAACCAGCGCATGTTCCCGCTCACGCTGGCCGGGCTCGAGGGGGCGATGCGGCTGCTGAGCAAATGACCCGCGCCTTGGCAGCCGCCGGGCTGCTTGCCCTTGCGCTGCTGCTGCCGGGCTGTGCGGGGTTGCCCGCAGCGGGCGACCTGTCGCGCGTGCGCGCGCCCGCAGCGGCGCCAGACGCGCTGCCCACGCCCGGTGCGGCGCCCACGGGCGGCGCGACCACAGGCGCTGCGGCGGTGCGCGTGGACATCGAAGCGCCCCCGGCGCTCAAGGCCCTGCTCGAGCGCCACCTGGACCTCTCCCGCCTGGCGCAGCTGTCCCTGGGCGAGGCCGTGAGCGACAGCGAGCTCTCGCGCCTGATCGACGCCGCGCCCGCCCAGGTGCGGGAGCTGGCGGCCACCGAGGGCCATTTCGATCCGGAGGTGCGCATCACCCGCACCGCGCCTGCGGGCGCAGGCGAGCCCGAGCGGGTCCTGGTGCGGCTCGATCCCGGGCCGCCCACGCGCATCGGCCGGGTGACGCTGGAAGTGGACGGCCCGCTCGCGCAGGCCGCCGCCGGTGGCGATGTGGCGGCACAGCAGCTGCTCGCGGCCTGGCGCCAGGCCTGGCGGCTGCGCAGCGGCGCAACCTTTCGCAACAGCGACTGGTCGGACGCCAAGGGCGCCGCACTGGCCTTTCTGCGAGCCGCCGGCTATGCGGGCGTGGCGTGGTCGGGCACTGCGCTGGAGGTGGACCCGGCCACACGGCTGGCCCGCGTCTTCGTCGTGGCCGATTCGGGTCCGCTGTTTCGGCGCGGGCCGGTCGTCATCGACGGGCTGTCGCGCCACGACCGTCGCACGGTGCTGAACCTGCTGGCCATTCCCGAGGGCCAGCCCGTGACCGAGGCGATGCTGCTCGATGCGCAGGAGCGGCTGCAGAAGTCGGGGCTGTTCGAGCGCGTCGCGGTGGCGCTGGACGGTGACCCGGCGCAGGCCGGGCAGGCCCGCATCGTCGTCACGCTGGCCGAGGCCTCGCTGCACCAGCTCACCATCGGCGTGGGCGTGAGCGCGAACACCGGCCCGCGGCTGACGGCGCAGCACATCTACCGGCGCGTCTTCGGCTACCCGGCCACCTCGCGCAACGAGCTCGAGCTCGCCCGCTCTGCCCAGGCCTGGCGTGGCGAGCTCGGCACGCACCCCGACGAGCAGCTCTACCGGTGGGTGCTGGGCGTGAAGATCGACCGCCTCCAGGGCAGCGACGACGTCGTGCTGTCGCAGAACCTGCGGCTCGGACGCGCCCAGGACTCTCCACGCATCGACCGCTCCACCTTTGCCCAGCTGGACCGTTCCTCCCGGCGCGCGGGCAGCGCGCGCACCGAGTCGATGGCGCTCTCGCTCAACAGCCACTGGACCTGGCGCGACGTCGACAACCCGATCCTGCCCACCGACGGTCGCACGCTGCGCGTGGAACTGGGCGGCGGGTCGGCGCGCGCGAGCAACGACACCTCCGGCGGCTTCGCACGGGTCTATGCGCGCGGCACGCTCTACCGGCCGCTTGCGGCCCACTGGTATGCCATGGCCAGGCTCGAGCTCGGCCAGGTCCTCGTCCCGACCAACCTCGAGGTGCCCGAAGCGCTGCGCTTCCGCGCGGGCGGCGACGACTCGGTGCGGGGCTACGGCTACCGCAGCCTCGGGCCGGTGACGGCCGGCACCCTGGGCAGCGGCAACAGCCTGCTCACGGCCAGCCTCGAAGTCGCCCGGCCCTTCATCGCCACGATGCCCACCGTCTGGGGGGCGTTCTTTGTCGACGCCGGGCAGGCTGCCGACAACTTCTCGGGGCTGCGCCCGGCGGTGGGCACCGGCGTGGGCGTGCGCTGGCGCAGCCCGGTGGGGCCGCTGAAGGTCGACATCGCGCGCGGCCTGGAGGTGCAGCAGTGGCGGCTGCACTTCAGCGTGGGCATCGTGTTCTGAGGCTCAGCAGTCGATGAACGCGCCAGCCGCCCCGACGCCGCGCCCGCCCAAGGCGCGCTGGATGCTCGCCAGCAGCGCGCTGACGGCGCTGCTGGCCGGGCTGGCCGGTCTCGTGGTGCTGCCGGTGGTGCTCGTGGCCGGGGTGTACGCGACGCTGCGCTCCGAAGCCGGCACCGCGTGGCTGCTGCAGCGGCTGCCCGGCGTGGAGGTGCGTGCCCCGCAAGGCGCGCTGCTCGGGCCCGCCTTTGCGGCGCAGCGGGTGAAGGTCTCCTGGGCGGGCGGGGCCGGCGAGGTGGTGATCGAGGAGCTGCGCTGGGAGGGCGCGCAGTGGCGCTGGTGGGTGGGTGCCGATGTGTGGGCGGGCGTGCGGGTGCAGACGCTGGGCGCGCGCGAAGTTCGCGTTCGCAAGCCGCCCGCGCAGGCGGCTGCCTCGCCGCTGCCAGCCAGCCTGGCGCTGCCCCTGGCACTCGAGCTCGATGCGCTGACGCTGGACACGCTGCGCGTGGACGCCTGGCAGCCGTTGCGTGCACTGCGCGCGTCCGTGCAGATCCAGGCCGGGCCGCAGGCAACGGGCGGGCCGGCCCAGCATCGCATCCACGCACTGGCCTTCCAGTGGGACCAGCTTCAGGTGCGCGAGGGCCGGGCACAGCTGGACGTGCAACCACCCTTCCGGCTCGAGGCCGCCATCCAGGCCGCCGGCACGGGCGCCACGCCTTGGCAGGCCGGGGCCGAGGCCGCCGGGCCGCTGGAGGCCTTCGCGCTGCGGGGCTGGCTCAGGGGCCTGTCGGCGGGCGGGCGCGAGCTCGCGGCCGGTGATGTCACGGCCCAGGTGCGGCCCTTCGCCGCCTGGCCGCTCGGCCAGCTCGAGCTGCACACGCGTGCACTCGACCTGTCCGCACTCATGGGCCGCGCGCCCCAGACCAAGCTCTCCGGACGTGCCACGCTGCGTCCGCGCACGGCCGGACAGCCCCTGCAGGTGGCCCTCGAGTTCGACAACCTGCTTCCCGGCCGGCTCGACGAGCGGCGGCTGCCCGTGCGTCGCCTGCAGGCCTCGCTGCAGACGCCCTCCACCGACATCGAGCAGCTGCAGGCCACCGGCCTGGAGGTGATCTTCGCCGGCAAGGCGGGCGAGGCCGGGCGCTGGCGCGGCAGCGGGGCCTGGCGCGACGGCTCCCTGAGCCTGGAGACGCAACTCACGGGCCTGCGCCCGCAGGAGCTCGACCGCCGCGCCCCCGCCATGCGGGTGTCGGGTCCGCTGCAGCTCGTGGCCAGCGGGGCCTTGCTGGCGCGTACGCAGGGCCGTGGCGGTGGCGCTGCGCCGAGCCTTGCCTTTCGTGGCGAACTGCAAGGTGCGCTGGACATCCGCCCGCAGCCGGTGACGCTGGCCTTCGAGGGGCGCGCCTCGGCGCGCGAGCTGGTGCTCGGTCGGCTGCGTGCCGTCTCGGGCGCCGCCAGCGCGGACTTCAACGCCACCTTGCAGCCCGGTGCCGGCTCGCGCTGGCTCGCCCGCAGCGAAGGACGGCTGGACAGCTTCGACCCGCTGCTGTGGTTTCCGGGCCCGGAGGGTTCGGCGTGGCGGCGCGGGCCGCACCGCTTCAACGCAAGCTGGAAGCTCGAGCTTGGCGGACCTTCCGATGCCGTCACCCGTGCACCGCTGCAGCTGCTGCAGTCGCTGCAGGGCGATGGCCAGATCGAGCTGCGGGACTCGCTGCTGGCCGGCGTGCCGCTGCAGGCACGGCTGGCCTTCTCGCAGGAACTGGTTGCCGGTGGCGAGCCGCGCGGCCGGTTCCAGGGCCGGATGCAGCTGGCACGCAACACGTTCGTGATGGCCGGGGCCGGCGATCCCGCGGGTCGTGGCGAGGCGGACCGGCTGGACGCCGAGGTGGACGCGCCGGAGCTGGCGGCACTGGCCCCGCTGGCCGCCCTGCATCCGGCGCTCGCGCGCTGGACTCCGCAAGCGGGCAGCGCCCAGGGTCGCTTGTCTGCCCAGGGGCGCTGGCCGGCCCTGCGCACGGACGGGCGCTTGCGGGCCTCCGATCTGCGGGCAGCCGAGCTCGCACTCGCGCGCGGCACGCTCGACTGGCAGATGGAGCCCGGTCGCGATGCGCCACTGGCCTTGCAGACCGAGGTGCTGCAGGCGCGCGTGGGCGCGCTGCGTGCGTCGACCCTGCGTGCCGACGTGCGTGGCACGCAGCGCGCGCACACGCTCGTGCTGGAGGTGGCGGGCCCGCTGCAGCCGCCTGCCACGCTGGCGCGCACGCTCGGCCTGCAGCCGGCTGCGGGCACGCAGGCGCTGCTGCGCGGCTCGGGCAGCTGGGATGGCGTGGCCGAGGGCGGCGGAACCTGGCGCGGCACGCTCGAGCGGCTGTCGGCGGGTGTCTGGGACGGCTCGACCGAGCGCCGCTCCGCCCCGGCCGACGCGTCGTGGCTCGATGCGCGCGAGCTGCGCGGCGAAGTCCGCTTCGGCCGGGACTGGGAACTGGCGTCGCTGCAGGCCGACGCCGGTCGCGTGACGATCGCCGGGGGCATGCCGCTGCGCTGGGAGGAAGTGCGCTGGCGTGCCCACGCCGGCCATCCGGACCTGATCCTGCGCGCGGAGATCGCGCCGGTGCCGGTGGCGCCCTTCCTGCAGCGGGCCCGCACGGGCTTCCTCTGGAGCGGAGACCTGCGCATGGGGGCGCGGGTGGACGTGCGTGCCGGCGAGCGATTCAACGCCGACGTCGCCCTCTACCGGCACGACGGAGACCTGCAAGTGCTCGAAAGCGGCACCACGCCGCAGCCGCTGGGGCTGTCGCAGGCCGAGTTCTCGCTCCTGGCGCGCGATGGGCAGTGGCGCCTCACGCCACTGCTGGTGGGCACGAACGTCGGGCGCGTCTCGGGTGTGGTGTCCGCCCGCACCGCCCCGCAGGACCGCTGGCCGCGCAACGACGCGCCGCTGGAAGGGGCGCTGAACCTGCAGGTGCCGCAGCTCGGGGTGTGGGCCAGCTGGCTGCCGCCGGGCTGGCGCATCAGTGGCGAACTCGCGAGCACCGCCCGCATCGGGGGCACGGTCGCCGCGCCACAGGTCACGGGCGAGCTGCGCGCCGCCGGCGTGGCGGTGCGCAACCTGCTGCAAGGGGTGTCCTTCAGCGACGGCGAACTGCTGGTGACCCTCGAAGGCGAGACTGCCCGCATCCAGCGCCTGAGCCTGCGCGGCGGCGAAGGCACGATCAGCGCAGAAGGCACGGCCACGCTGGGCCACACGCCCACGGCGCAGCTGCGCGCGCGCGCCTCGCGCTTTCGCGTGGTCGGGCGCGTGGACCGCCAGCTGGTGGCCAGCGGCGAAGGGCAGCTGACGCTGCAGCCCGACCGCGTGCGCGCCACCGGGCGGCTGGTGGTGGACAGCGGCTTCTTCGACCTGTCCCGCCGCGACGCACCCGAGCTCGACGAGGACGTGACGGTGCGACGCACCCAGGAGGCCGCCGAGGCCCGTCCCGTGCCGGCACCGGCGCCTGCGTTGATGCGCAACGCGCAGGTGGCCCTGGACATCGAGCTGGGCGAGCAGCTGCGCCTGCGCGGCTACGGCATCGACACCGGGCTGCGTGGCCAGCTGCGCGTGAGCACCCCCGGCGGGCGCCTGGCGGTCCAGGGGGCGGTGCTCACCGAGGACGGCACCTACACCGGCTATGGCCAGAAGCTCGAGATCGAGCGCGGCGTGCTGACGCTGGCCGGGCCGCTGGAATCGGCGCGGCTGGACGTGCTGGCCCTGCGGCCGAAGATCGACACCCGGGTGGGCGTGGCGATCACGGGCCCGCTGCAGGGCCTGCGGGCCAAGCTCTACAGCGAGCCCGAGATGGCCGAGACGGAGAAGCTCTCGTGGCTGCTGCTGGGCCGGCCGACCGACGGCCTGGGCCGGGCGGACACGGCCTTGCTGCAGCGTGCCGCCACGGCGCTGCTGGCGGGCCAGGGCGAGGGCCCGACCGACGCGATCCTGCGCAGCTTCGGTCTGGACGACCTGTCGCTGCGCCAGACCGAGGGCGACACGCGTGACACCATCATCACGCTGGGCAAGCAGCTCAGCCGGCGCTGGTACGTGGGCTACGAACGCGGCGTCAACGCCACCGCCGGCACCTTCCAGCTCATCTACCGCATCGCGCAGCGCTTCACGCTGCGCGCGCAAAGCGGTCTGGAAAACTCGCTGGACCTGATCTGGGTCTGGCGCTTCGACGAACCGCTGACCCCGCGACCCCGTGGCCCGTAGCACCCCCGACTCCCCGCAGGCACCCGCCTCCAGCGAGCGGCTGCGCGTGCTCGCGCTGTCGGGCGGCGGCTTCCTCGGCCTGTACACGGCCACCGTGCTCGCCGGCCTGGAGGCCCGTGCCGGGCGGCCGCTCGGGCGCTGCTTCGGCATGCTGGCGGGCACCTCGATCGGCGGGCTGGTCGCGATGGCGCTGGCCTTCGAGGTGCCCATGCGCGTGGTGGTCGACCTCATCCTGGCCCACGGCCCGCGCGTGTTCTCGCACCGGCCGCTGCCGCACGGGGCGGTGTCGCGCCTGCTCGACCTCAGCCGCTCCGTGGCCGGGCCCAAGTACGGCGGGCGCGAACTGCGCGAGGCCCTGCGCAGCGTGCTGGGCGAGCGGCGCCTGGGCGAGGCACTGCACCCCCTCGTCATCCCGGCGGTGGACGTGCTCGCGTGCCGCACCAAGGTCTTCAAGACGCCGCATGGCCGCGTGCAGGAGAGCGACGCCGAGCTGCCCATCGTGGACGTGGTGATGGCCGCCTGCGCCGCCCCGGCCTACTTTCCTTCGGTGAAGGTGGGTGCACGCCTGTATGCGGACGGCGGGCTCTTCGCGGTGGCGCCCGACCAGATCGCGCTGCACGAGGCGCAGCACTTCCTGGGCATCGCCCCCGAGCGCGTGACGATGCTCTCGGTGGGAACGGCCACTGCGGGCTACCGCCCGCGCGAGGGCGTGGAAGACCCGCAGGCCGGGGCCGTGGGCTGGCTCTCCGAGGGGCGGCTGATCCTCACGCTGCTGTCGGTGCAGCAGCAGCACGTGCAGGCCATGATGGAGGACCGCCTGGGCAGCCGCTACCTGCGCCTGGACGCCGACTGGCCGGCCGACGCCGGGCTGGGCATCGATGTGGCCACGCCGCGCGCGGCCGAGGTGCTGCAGGAGCTGGCCCGCGAGACCCTGGCGGGCCTGGACGAGGCCCGGCTCATGCCCTTCCTCGAGGAGCGGCGCGCCCGCGCAGGCTGAGTCCGCCCGCCCACCACCCCAGCTCGAGGGGCCTGCGCGCTGCGCGCGCGCAACGCCCGCCACGCGGGGCACCCTAGCCTCGGCGCCAGACAGGAGGTGGGTGATGGATGAGGTCGTGGTGCCGGGCATCGAGCTGCCCACCGACGTGGTTCCGCTCGTGCCGATGCGCAACGTCGTGCTCTTTCCGCACGTGATGGTGCCGGTGACGGTGGGACGGGCGCGCTCGCTGGCGGCGCTGCGGCACGCGGCCGGCCAGCGCGGCCCGGTGGCCGTGGTGCTGCAGAAGGACGCCAGCGTGGACGAGCCCGGCGCCGAGGCGTTGTGCGCGGTGGGCACGCTGGCGCAGGTGGTGCAGCAGGTGCGCTCCGATGACCAGCAGGTGCACGCGGTGTGCCAGGGCCTGCAGCGCATCCGCGTGCTCGGCCTGGTGGGCGGCCACCCTTTCCTGGCCGCGCGCATCGAGCGGCTGCACGAGCCCGCGCCCAGCACCGCGGCACAGGCGCTGGCGCTGCAGCTGCGCCAGCGCGGCGCCGAGGTGCTGGCGCTGCTGCCCGGCGTGCCCACCGAGCTCGCGCAGCTCCTGCAGTCCACGCGCTCGCCCTCGCACCTGGCCGACCTGGCCGCCAGCCTCGTGGACGCCGAGCCCGCGGTCAAGCAGCGCCTGCTCGAGACGCTGGACGTGGAGGAGCGGCTGCGCGAGGTGCTGCGCATGGTCGAGCACCGCATCGAGGTGCTGCGGCTGTCGCAGGAGATCGGCGCGCGCACCAAGGAGCAGCTCGACGACCGCCAGCGCCGCGTGCTGCTGGAGGAACAGATGCGGGCCATCCGCAAGGAACTGGGAGAGGAGGGGGAGAGCGCGCAGGAGCTGGCGCGGCTGGAGCAGGCGATCACGGCGGCCGCGATGCCGCCGGAGGCCGATGCCCAGTCGCGCAAGGAGCTGCAGCGGCTGCAGCGCATGGGAGAGGCCTCGGGCGAACACTCGATGCTGCGCACCTGGCTGGAGTGGATGACGGAGCTGCCCTGGCGCGAGCCCGAGGCACTGGCCATCGATCTGGACGCTGCGCAGCGCACGCTCGAGGCCGATCACTTCGGGCTGCCGCGGGTGAAGAAGCGCATCGTCGAGTTCCTCGCGGTGAAGAAGCTCAACCCGGCCGGGCGCGCGCCCATCCTGTGCTTCGTCGGCCCGCCCGGGGTGGGCAAGACGTCGCTCGGCCAGAGCATCGCGCGGGCGCTCGAGAGGCCCTTCGTGCGCGTGTCGCTGGGGGGTGTGCACGACGAAGCCGAGATCCGCGGGCACCGGCGCACCTACATCGGCGCGATGCCCGGCAACATCGTGCAGGGCCTGCGCAAGGCCGGCGCGCGCGACTGCGTGATGATGCTCGACGAGGTCGACAAGATGTCGGGCAGCCTGCGCGGCGACCCGTCGGCCGCACTGCTGGAAGTGCTCGACCCGGAGCAGAACTCCACCTTCCGCGACAACTACCTGGGCCTGCCCTTCGACCTGTCCCGTGTCGTCTTCATCGCCACCGCGAACGTGATCGACGCCGTGCCGGTGCCGGTGCGCGACCGCATGGAGGTGATCGACCTGCCCGGCTACACGCAGGAGGAGAAGCTGCAGATCGCGCGCCGCTACCTCGTGGGCCGGCAACTGGCGGCCTGCGGCCTGCAGGCCGAGCAGTGCACCGTGACGGACGACGCGCTTCGGGCCATCGCTGCGTCGTGGACGCGCGAGGCCGGCGTGCGCCAGCTCGAGCGCGAGATCGGCCGCGTGATGCGCCACGCCACCACCGAGATCGCCTCGGGCCGGGCGCAGCGCGTGCACGTGGGGGCCCCCGACCTGGAGGGCGTCCTCGGTCCGCCCACCGTCGAGCACGAGGTGGCGCTGCGCAGCGCCCTGCCCGGCGTGGCCACCGGGCTGGCCTGGACACCGGTGGGCGGGGACATCCTCTTCGTCGAGGCCACACGCACGCCCGGCAGCGGCAAGCTCATCCTGACCGGTCAGCTCGGCGACGTGATGAAGGAAAGCGCGCAGGCGGCCCTGACGCTCCTGAAGTCGCGTGCAACCCAGCTCGGCATCGCCGCCGGGGCGTTGGAGAAGGTGGACGTCCACCTGCACGTGCCCGCGGGCGCGATCCCCAAGGACGGCCCGAGCGCCGGCGTGGCGATGTTCGTCGCGCTGGCCTCGATGGCCACCGATCGCGCCGTGCGGCCCGATGTGGCGATGACCGGCGAGATCAGCCTGCGCGGCCTGGTGTTGCCGGTGGGAGGCGTCAAGGAGAAGGTGCTGGCCGCGCTGCGCGCGGGCGTGGGCACCGTGATGCTGCCTGCGCGCAACCGCAAGGACCTGGTGGAGATCCCCGAGGAGGCCCGGCACGCGCTGCAACTGGTGTGGCTGCAGACAGTGGACGATGCGCTGGAGGCCGGGTTCCTGGCCGGGATGCCACCGGCCGTACCCGCCGCCGGGGGCTGAGGCACCCGCAGCGGCTGCGACGGCCAGCCAGCCGGGCGGGCACCGTTCGGCTGGCCTGACCCGCGCAGGGGTCAGAATGGCGGGTTTTCAGCCGACGGATGACCGCCCGGCCACCCTCCATGCCCGACACCCTGTCCGCACTGTTCGCCTCGATCCGGCGCAGGCCCCTTCGGTGGTCGGCCGGGCTGCTGCTGGTGATCGCGACGGTCCTGGCGGTGCTGCTGCACTCGCCGCTGGGGTTGCCGCATGCCCCGTCATTCGTCTTCGTCCTGCCCATCACCGTGGCGGCCCTGGCCAGCCCGCCCACGGGCGCTGCGGCCATGACGGGCCTGGCCGTGCTGGCCCACCTCGGGCTGGAGGCCACGCACCCCGCGGGCCAGGGCCTGACGGTCTCCGTCATGCTGCGAGCCCTGGCCCTGCTGTGCGTGGGCGCGGTGCTGTGCGGGCTGGGCCTGCTGCTGCGGCGCAGCCGCGCGCGCTCGCGAGCGTCGCTGGAGGCCTACCGCGAGGCAGCCGCCCTGCACCGCCGCAGCGAAGAACGGCTGCGCAGCCTGCTGGCCCGTGAGCACTCGGCCGAGCAGCGCGAGCGCCACCGCATCGCGCGCGAGCTGCACGACGACCTGCAGCAGCGGCTGGCCGCGATCTCGCTGGAGCTGGCTGCCCTGCGCCAGCAGATGCCGCGAGACGGCAGCCCGCTCGACGAGGGCCTCAAGCGCGCCACCACCATGACGGTGGATGCGATCGTGGCCACGCGGCGCATCGTCAGCGGCCTGCGGCCGCGGGCCCTGGACGAACTCGGGCTGGCCGCGGCGCTCCAGCAACTGGGCAAGGACTTCGCCGCGCGCACCGGCATCGACTGCGAGGTCCTGATCCACGAGACGCCCTCCGGCGCAGAGGAGCTGACGCCCGTGGAGGCCGATTGCCTGTACCGGGTAGCCCAGGAGGCACTGCAGAACGTGGAAAAGCACGCTGGGGCGCACACGGTGCGGGTACGGCTCACGACCGAGGTGCCGGGCCTGTCCGAGCTCGAGATCGTCGACGACGGCATCGGCCTGGACGAACACGCGCTGGACAAGCCGGCCTCGCTCGGCCTGCTGGGCATGGAGGAGCGCGCGCGCGAGATCGGCGGCTCGCTGGAGGTGCGCAGCGCCGAGGGCGGCGGCACGGTCGTGCAGGCAAGGCTGAGCCGGCCCGCCGGCTGACTTCCAGCCCTCAGCCCGCCTCGTCGGGCACCAGGCTGCGCGGCACGGGGATGATCTGTCCGGTCACGAGGCTCAGGCGCGCACCTCGTAGACCCCGAGCTTGCGGTGCAGCGGGGACTCGTCGGCGATGAAGACGAAGGCGGGCTCGGTGGCCGAGCGGTTGGCCAGCGTCACCGCCTCGTAGCCCGGCGTGCAGCAGGTGTCGGCCTCGACGAGCGCAAAGCGGCTGTCGAGCACCTGCACGTCCACGCCGCCTTCGATCAGGTGAAAGACCTGGGAGGAGGAGCGCGCGGGCAGCCGCAAGGCCTGGCCCGGGCGCAGCATCAGCGCGTAGAAGCCCAGGTTGTTCTGCACGTCGCGGCCCGTCTCGGGGTTGACGTAGGTGACCTGCACCGCCTCGAGTGCAGGCTGGTTCTCGGCCAGTGCGACGAGGGCGGCCCGCGTGCTCGACCACGGGTAGCGCAGCATCGGGTAGGGCACCTCGCTGCGCACGAAGGCCGAGGTGGGCACGACGCCGCCGGCGGCGTAGATGGCATCACCCCGGCCGGGCACGACGGCCTGGCGCTGGCCCTCGATGGCGTAGGAGGTCTCGGTGTAGTAGACGAGCGGCAGGTCCAGCACGTCCAGCCACACCACCGGCTCGTCGCCGTCGTGCGCGTGCTCGTGCCACTGGCCGGTGGGCGTGAGGATGAGGTCGCCGCGCTCCATCGGGCATTTCTCGCCGTTGACGGTGGTGGTGGCCCCCCTGCCCTCCACCACCATGCGCACCGCGTTGGGCGTGTGGCGGTGCGAGGGCGCCCACTCGCCGGGCAGCAGCAGCTGCATGCCCAGGTACATCGCCGGGCTGGCCTTCATGTTCTCCAGGCCGTGGCCCGGGTTGGCCAGCACCAGCACGCGGCGCTCGGCCTTCTCCATCGGTGTGAGCTCGCCCGCGCGCATGAGCAGCGGGCGGATCGTGGCGTAGGGCCAGTGCACGGGCTTCGTCTGGCGGCTTGGCACCCGAGGGGGCAGCACCGCGCGCAGGTTGGGCCACAGCGGCAGCAGGTTGTGGCGCGTGAGGTCGTCGCGGTAGTCCTGCGGCAGGTCTTCCAGGCGTCCGAGTGCGTGCATCGCGGTTCTCCTTCGGGGGGTTCGTGGCGGCAGCTCAGCCCTGCTGCAGGCAGTTGTTGACGTTCCAGCCGTAGAGCCACTCGATCGCATCGTAGAAGCGCTCCTGCGAGCGCCCCTTCCACAGCGAGTTGCGCACGAGGCGCTCCACGCCCGCGGCGTGGTACAGGCGCCCCATCTCGCGGCCCGACAGCACGATGCGCGCGGTGCGCGCGACGCGGTTGTGCTGGTACAGCTGCAAGGCGGCGTCCCAGTCCTGGCCGGTTTCGCGCAGCGCCTCGCCGAGCGTGACGGCATCTTCCATCGCCATGCACGCGCCTTGCGCCATGTACTGCGTGGTGGGGTGGGCGGCGTCGCCGAGCAGCGTGGCGCGCCCGAACACCCAGTTGCCGATGGGCTCGCGGTCGGCCGTGGCCCAGCGCTTCCAGCTCTTGGGCAGCTCGATGAGCTGGCGCGCCTTGGCGCAGATGCCCTGGAAGTAGCTCTCCACCTCTTCCTTGCTGCCGTCGGTCACGCCCCACTCCTCCTGCTGGCGGCTGTGGAAGGTGACGACGACGTTGTACTGCTCGCCCCCGCGCAGCGGGTAGTGCACGAGGTGGCACTTCGGGCCCGCCCACAAGCTCGCCGCGTTCCAGCGCAGGTTCTCCGGGAAGTCGGCCTTGTCCACGACGGCGCGGTAGACGACGTGGCCCGTGACGCGCGGCGGATCGTTCACGTACTGCGCGCGCAGCACCGACTTGCCGCCGTCGGCGCCGATGAGCGCCTGGCCCGTCCAGCTGCGGCCGTGCTGGTCGATGGCGGTGACGGTGCGCGCGGCCTCGTCCTGCTCGATGCGCACCACGCGCGTGTCGGTGTGGAAGCTCACGCGGCCGCTTTCCTGGGCACCTTCCAGCAGCGACAGGTGCACATCGGCGCGGTGGATCACCGCGTAGGGGTTGCCGAAGCGCCGGCGGAAGGCCTCGCCCGTCTCGATGCGGCCCACGAGGGTCTCGTCGATCGCGTCGTGCATCACCATGCAGTCGGTGTAGACGGCGCGGCTGCGCGCCTTCTCGCCCACGCCCAGGGCATCGAAGGCGTGGAAGGCGTTGGGGCCGAGCTGGATGCCCGCGCCGATCTCGCCGATATCGGGGGCCTGCTCGAGCACCGTCACCCGGTAGCCCTGGCGCACGAGCGCCAGCGCCGCCGCCAGGCCGCCGATGCCGCCACCGGCGATGACGATGGGCAGGTCAGGGCGAGGCGTCGTCATGGCGGGCTCCTGCTGAAGTACGGTGCGC
>JBBAPJ010000012.1:0-3604 GCA_040400855.1 Rubrivivax sp. | reverse complement strand
GGGCAGGTCAGGGCGAGGCGTCGTCATGGCGGGCTCCTGCTGAAGTACGGTGCGCACATCGTGAGTATACTGACGAAATGAGCGCATACAAGACCTCCCCCGACCGCATCGAACTCGACGACCTGCCCGGGTACCACATCCGGCGCCTGCAGCAGATCGCGGTGGCGCTGTTCCTGCAGGAGGCCGAGCCCTTCGGCGTGACACCGGTGCAGTACGCCGCGCTCAAGGGCGTGGCCTCCGCCCCAGGCGCGGACCAGCGCACCCTGGCGCGCACCATCGGCCTGGACACCTCGACGACCGGTGGCGTGGTGGACCGCCTGGAGGCCCGCGGGCTGCTGCTGCGCAGCGCCAAGCCCGAAGACCGCCGCGTGCGCCTGCTCACCCTCACGCGGGAAGGCCGTGAACTGCTCGAGCGGGTCACGCCCGCCATGCTGCGCGCGCAGCAGCGCATCCTCGAGCCGCTGCCGGCTGCCGAACGCAAGCAGTTCCTGCGCATGCTGCGCACGCTGGTGGAGACGAACAACGCCCTGAGCCGCGCGCCCAGCGAGGCCTGATTCATCCCGGACCCCGAGGAGACCGCCCCATGCTCGACAGCCCTTCTCCTGGCTCGCCCGGCGAGCCGGCCACGCCGGCAGCCTCGCGGCCGGCCATCGACGCACCCACCTGGGAAGGCGACGGCACCCACCGTATTCCCTTCGTCGCCTACACGAGCGAGGCCCTCTACCGGCAGGAGCTCGAGCGCTTCTTCTACAAGGGCCACTGGTGCTACGTGGGCCTGGAGGCCGAGGTGCCGAACCCGGGCGACTTCAAGCGCACCGTGGTGGGCGAGCGCTCGGTCATCCTGGTGCGCGATGCCGACGGCGCGCTGAGCGTGGTGGAGAACGTCTGCGCGCACCGGGGCATGCGCTTTTGCCGCGAGCGGCATGGCAACCGCAAGGAATTCGTCTGCCCCTACCACCAGTGGAGCTACACGCTCAAGGGTGACCTGCAGGGCGTGCCCTTTCGCCGTGGGGTCAAGCAGGACGGCCAGGTGCACGGCGGCATGCCGGCGGACTTCAAGACGGCCGACCACGGCCTGACGAAGCTCAAGGTGGCCAGCCGCGGCGGGGTCGTGTTCGCCTCCTTCGACCCCGACGTGGAGCCCTTCGAGGACTACCTGGGCCCCGAGATCCTCTCCTGGTTCGACCGCCTCTTCAACGGCCGCCCGCTCAAGATCCTCGGCTACAACCGCCAGCGCATCCCGGGCAACTGGAAGCTGATGCAGGAGAACATCAAGGACCCCTACCACCCGGGCCTGCTGCACACCTGGTTCGTCACCTTCGGGCTCTGGCGCGCCGACAACAAGAGCCGGCTGCGCATGGATGCGCACCACCGCCACGCGGCCATGATCTCCACGCGCGGCAGCGCCGGGCAGGCAGCGCAGGTCACACAGGTCTCGAGCTTCAAGGCCGGCATGCAGCTCCACGACCCGAGCTTCATCGACATCGTGCCCGAGCCCTGGTGGGGCGGGCCCACCGCGGTGATGACGACGATCTTCCCGAGCGTCATCCTGCAGCAGCAGGTCAACAGCGTCTCCACGCGCCACATCCAGCCCAACGGCCACGGCAGCTTCGACTTCGTCTGGACGCACTTCGGCTTCGAGGACGACGACGAGGCCATGACGCAGCGCCGCCTCACGCAGGCCAACCTCTTCGGCCCGGCCGGCTTCGTCTCGGCCGACGACGGCGAGGTGATCGAGTTCAGCCAGCAGGCCTTCGAGAGCAAGCCCTTCCACCGCGCGCTGGCCGAGCTCGGCGGGCGCGAGGTGGAGGACACCGAGCACATGGTCACCGAGACGCTGATCCGCGGCATGTACCGCTACTGGCGCGAGGTGATGGAGGACCGGGCATGACGTCCGTCGGCATCACCTTCGAGGACTGGCTGGCCCTGAACCAGCTCTACGCCGACTACGCCAGCACCGTGGACGCCGCGCGCTGGGACCTGTGGCCCGAGTTCTTCACCGACGACTGCGTCTACCGCGTGCAGCCGCGCGAGAACCACGAGCGCGGCTTCCCCCTGGCCACCCTCTCGCTCACGAGCAAGGGCATGCTCAAGGACCGCGCCTACGGCATCCAGGAGACCCTCTTCCACGACCCCTACTACCAGCGGCACGTAGTGAGTGCGCCCGTCGTGCGAGAGGCCTCTGAAGGCCGACTGCGCTGCGAGGCCAACTACGCGGTGTTTCGCACCAAGCTGTCGGAGCTGTCCACCGTGTACAACGTGGGCCGCTACCTGGACGTGGTGGTGCGCACGCCGCAAGGCCTGAAGTTCGCCTCGCGCGAGTGCATCTACGACAGCGAGATGATCCCCAACTCGCTGATCTACCCGATCTGAGCCTCGGCCCCCTCAGGGCCCTCGCGAGCCTACAGCCCCCACCAGACCGCCCCGGACCCCCATGCCCACCACGAACTGGGTCGACGCGATGTCGACCGACGAACTCCCCAACGACGACGTCTGGCCCGTGACCGTGGCCGGGCGTGAGCTGGCCATCTACACCGCAGGCGCCGAGGTGTACGCCAGCGACAACCTGTGCACCCACGGCAACGCCCGCCTGTGCGATGGGTTCCTCGAAGGCCACGAGATCGAGTGCCCGCTGCACCAGGGCCGCTTCGATGTGCGCGATGGCCGGCCGCTGTGCGATCCCGTGACCGTGCCGGTGCGCGTCTACCCCGTGCGGGTGGAGGGCGGGCGCGTCTTCATCGGCATCGAAGGGGATGCATTAGGCTAGGGGCATGACCGCCTCTTCCGGCCGCGCCCTCACCGGCGCCGCCTTCGCCACCTTGCTGCTCATCGCGCTGATGATGGGCGCCAACCACGTGGCCGCGCGCGTCGCCTTCAACCACGGCGTGGACGTGGCCACCGCCGTGGTGGTGCGCAGCACCGTCACGGCACTGGTGATCACGGCGATCCTGGCCGTGCAGCAGGTGCGCGTGAGCTTCAGCCCGCGCCAGCGCCGCTTCCTGCCCCTGATCGGGCTGCTGGTGGGCGTGCAGAGCCTGTGCCTGTACTCCTCGGTGGCGCGCCTGCCGGTGGCCCTGGCGCTGCTGGCCTTCAACACCTACCCGATCTGGACGGCCCTGTGGTCGGCCCTGTTCTACGGCCGCCGGCCCGAGCGGGCGCTGCTGCTGGCGATGCCGGTGATCCTCTTCGGGCTGGCGCTGGCCCTGGACGTGCTGGGCGCCGCCTCCGGGCTCGGTGCGGCCGGGCAGTGGGGCCGCATCGGGGCGGGCGTGGCCTTCGCGCTGGCGGCAGCGGCCACCTTCGGCCTGGCGCTCGTGCTCACGCAGCACGAGGCCGCAGCCGTGGACGCCCGCGTGCGCACCGCCACCACCATGGGCCTGGCCGCCCTGGTGGCGCTCACCGCGGTGGGTGCGCAAGGCGGCTTCCACCTGCCCACGGCCCCGGCCGGCTGGGGCGGCCTGGCCGCCCTGACCTTCCTCTACGGCACGGCCTTCACCATCATGTTCACCGTGCTGCCTCGCCTGGGCGTGGTGGGCAACTCGGCCATCATGAACGTCGAGCCCGTGTTCGCCCTCGTGCTGGCCTGGGCCGTGCTGGGGCAGGC